>JAFTJQ010000022.1 GCA_017456285.1 Lentisphaeria bacterium | reverse complement strand
GCTGTCAAGGCAGATCAAAATATCATGCAATGCACTGTAAGTTAAGCAAAAATCATGCGAAGTAATTGTACAACTTTCGGTACCGATACCGAATAATTTAGATTCCAAAGCATCAAGTTCTAATTCGTCACTGATTTTTTCAGCAAAAATAGTATTTAATGACTCTGCCATTCGCACTCTCGGTGCAAGTTTATCGGCGGGAATATCCTTGAAGCCGTCGGGCATCCAGAAATTACAAACGCTCGCACTGCCTGAAACTTTGCCGAACTCGGCAGCAACATGGCGGATTGCTTTGCCGTGATTTATCCAGAAATCTCTGATCCCCTTGTCAGGGTGGGAGAGTGATAAACCATGGTCAAGTTTGGGGTGTGAATAGAAAACAGGTGCAATGTCAAGCGGAATTGATTTTGCTTGCGACCAATTTCTCCAAGTTGCAAAGTTGTCAATAGAGAATTCATCTCGGTCGGTATTCGGAAACATTTTATCGACCTGATGAGCTTGCAGGCAAACTCGATGTTTCCCGGGGATGAACTTCATTGCAAATTCCAAATCTTCACGGGTTTCATCGGCATTTCTCGCTCTGCCCGGATAATTTCCTGTAACTTGACATCCCCCCGTTAAGGCATGACCGGTATTTTCAAATCCGGTAACATCATCAGCCTGCCACGCGTGAATAGAAAGTGCAATTTTTGATAAATCGGTTAAAACTTTCTCGGTGTCGATGCCTTTATCCTCATAAATTTCTTTTGCGATTCGGTAATTTTGTTTCATTTTTCATCTCCGTTTATTAAATATTTAACTTTGCCCAAATTTCGTTCAAATCAACGACATTTCCATTTACTGCCGCTTGATCGATCGCCATAGCATACACTGCACTCAAAAGCCCCTCTTTGCCACTGCATTTAGGGGGGACATCATCAGTCATTGTGGCGTATAATT
Organism: Lentisphaeria bacterium; assembly: GCA_017456285.1. GTDB lineage: Bacteria > Verrucomicrobiota > Lentisphaeria > Victivallales > Victivallaceae > RGIG5270. The sequence goes on along the minus strand of JAFTJQ010000022.1, from coordinate 36,044 downwards.
CTTTCATAATATAATCATCTCCGCCGGCATGATGATCGCCGTGAAAGTTAAAATAGTGAATCTCTTCTTCGCCGATATTGCGGTAAATTAAACTGCTTTTGTACAAATCAAGGACTAAATTGCCCTCGGTAAAGTTGAACGACATTCTCCGTTCAGGAATAATATTGCTCATAGTGTAACTGAAAACAACTCGCACCTGATTTCTGAATTCAGAGATGCTGACCAAATTATCCATTAAATCAGAATCACTGGTAAAAGGGGTGTCAACTCGGTGCGGGTCAGGCCAGTTCATGAATTTTTCTGCGCCATATTTCTGCATAAGATTTTTGTTTTCGTCAGTAAACATAGCTCTGCCGTTAAATGCCGCAATTCGACTTGGCACATCGCCGACATACCACTCAATTAAGTCTAAATCATGACAGCATTTTTCTAAAATATGCGGACCTGCGACTTTGCTGTGACGACGCCAATTGCACATAATATATCCGCCGTGATCACTCTCGATATTTTCATTAGCCTCAATCAAAATCAATTTGCCCAAGATTCCTGAATTTATAATCTCTTTGGCTTTTCGATATATCGGAGCATAGCGAAGCACAAAACCTGTAGCAAAATGTTTTTTTGATTTTTCATGGGCGGTATTGATCGCCAGGCAATCTTCAATACTTGTTGCTAATGGCTTTTCAGAGAAAACATGTTTGTCATGTTCAAAAGCATAGACGATATGTTCCCTATGAAATGAGTTCGGCGAGAAAACCATAACCCACTCAATATCACTTCTATCAATAGCACTTTGATAAGAACTGCAAATTTCAGTTTCATTTGAATCCCATTTAGCGATAGCCGTTTTAGCGACTTCGCGGTCAGGATCAAAAACCGTGGTAATTTTGACATTACCATTGCTGTCTCTCAATAAATTTTTTACCACCTCTTGCGAACGATTGCCGCAACCGATTACTGCGATATTAATTTTTTTATTCATATTAAATAACTTCTCCTGAGTAATAAATTAAAATATTACTTTGACAATATGCTTTTTCCCGTCAAAATATTTATTCGTGATTAAATTATCCTCTAAAAATTCACCGTCAATACAAATTGATAATTTTTTATCATTGCAGCAGTCATTACCTGCCGTCATTGTAATTTCAAATTCAGTATTGCGAAAAATTCGATTGACTTTGGCAAATTTATAATCAGCAGGTAAAACAGGATCAATACGCAGCCCATTAAATTCACTGCGTATTCCAAGCAGATAATGAGTCATTGCCCGTTGAGCCCAGGCAACTGTACCGCTTGTCCAGCCCTTAAAGGTTTCTCCGCTTCGCAAATTATTCGGTCCCCTGAACATATTGCTGAATGCATATGGTTCAAGTCTGCTTATATCCACATTTAATTTACTATGAAACGGCATGATGCTTTCCAGTGTTTCAAAAGCCTTATCCGCATCATGCAGCATTGCTTCGGCAGTTACTTGAAATGCAGAAGCATGACAATAGCAGCTGCCGTTTTCACCCCAACCCGGAGCCATGCAGGAGATACGTCCGACATTTGCCTGATATTTCTGATACGGCGGATAACAGACCATTAATCCATTCGGAGTTCTTAAATATTTATCGACTGATTTTTGAGCTGTTTTAATGTGTTCAGGATTTAGTTTGGCTAAAACACACCAACTCTGCGGCTCGCTGAAAATTTTTCCGTTTTCGCACTCTTTTGAACCGATTTTATTGCCGTCATCATCGAATCCACGCAAATACCATTCGCCGTCCCAGCAGGTTCGGTCAATGATAGTACGCATATTTTCGGCTTTAATTTTCCGTGAAGCTGCTAAAGCTTCATCGCCTGCAAAAGAGGCAATTTCCGCCGCATCCTCATACGCTTTTACCAAAGCCATTGCCAGCCAGACACTTTCTCCATTACCTTTTCTGCCGATATTCAAGGAGTCATTCCAATCTCCGAAAAATAATTTCGGCAACCCATGTGCTCCTGCATTCTCTTCAAAAAAACGCAACGATTGAGCCAAGTGGTCTGCAACAGTCGCACTGCCACCGTCGTAATAAGGAACTTCTATTTGCAGAAATTCGGAATCTCCTGATTCTTTCAGATATTCGGCAATCGCCATGGCAATCCATACTCCGCTATCCCCGTATTTGTGGGTATCCAAAGGACACCAGCCACGCAAACAACTTCCGTCAGATAGTTGATAACGCAGGGTTGTTAAAATCGATTTTCCGGCTTCTTTGGGATTATAAGCACAATATGCCATTGCATCTTGCAAGGTATCTCTGAATCCCATCAAAAATAATCTGGCAAAATCTTTTACAAATGCTAACTGCTGTTTGCCCCAAACGTCGAAAAAGTGGCTCCATTCTTTATCGGGCAACTCCAATTTAATGCGATCAAAAACAGCAGTTTTCTTTTTAGCAAAAAGTAATGCCTGATTAAAAAAATCAGCAGTAGTTTTTTGATTAATATCAATTAAATCACTTTCGCTGAAAACGCTTTCAGCAACACAGTAACTTCTATTTTGAGAACCTTTATCCAAGTTCAAATGATATTGAAATATTCCCGTCATATTTTCATTCATCGCACTGCTGTTGCTTAAGTTAGGTTCAATAACCCCTTGTGGTTGATCATAATTACGATAATAATCTCCTAAAAATGTGATTTCTGAAAGTTCATAATAACACTCTTTCTGAGAAATTGCAAAATATCCGTCATTTCTGACATTCGGTCGTTCGTTGGAGCGATTATGGGCATACAAAATATTATTGGCAATCGGATATGCTTCGGCAAAATTTTCCAAACTGCCGTATGGCTCCCAGCCGCCTAAAGAGAATTTAATTCCTGCATAAACGGCAATATTTGCATTGTTTTCACGGAGGTTTTCTACACAAATTTCCCAGACTTCGCAAGAATTTTCACTTACGGTAATTGTCCACTTGACGGAAATTCCCTTGTATAAGCAAGTTATTACACTATATCCCAGTCCGTGACGGCAATTATATATTGCCTCTTTTTTGCATATTTTGCCCCAGCCGACAGTCCAAAATTCATTATCGGCTAAATCTTTTATATAGATAAAACGATCTTTCAAAAGTTCGGAGCGATTACCCTCTGAATCACGATAGGTAAAACAGCCTGTACCTCTTTGGTCAATTGCCGAATAGCAAGTTAAATTCCAGGCATAATTAAGCCAAGGTCTGGGCGTTGCGCTATTGGTAATTACAAACTCTTTTTTTTCGTAATCGAAATAGCCGTATTTTTCATATCCGTTAGTCATTAAATATCCTTTTTCTGTCAATATTGTTTAATTTTTATATTTGCAAAATTCTTTTTTGCTGATGGGGTAAGCACTATTTCGCACTGAGCAGGTGCGGTAATTTTTAATTCGCCGAACGAATTTGCTTCAAGTTTAAGCACTCCGTATCGGGTAAAAACTTCGCCTGAAACTTGTTCTCTGCCAAGCAGATGAGGATTGATTTCCAAAATATTTTCTCCCTGTACTGAAACTTTCACTCCGAGAACATAACGTTGGAAAAAATATAAAGGCAATGCACTCCAGCCGTGACACAAACTACCTGCATCATCAAAGGCTTTAGCCCCGTCAATGGTTTCCCAAAGGGTATCGCCTGTGCTTTTCAGCATCGGTTCCATGCTGTCGTTTAATCTTTTTTGAGCGTATTCTGACAGTTGCTCGGACATCATACCGTCATCATTCATTAATGCTTCAATCAAATAAAAAAGCGAACTCAAGGTTAGGGGGGTATGCTTATTATCAATTACACTCTGCCATACAAAGTTTCTTTCTGCTTCAGGAACTGCTTTTACATACAAAGCCAAAGCCTGAATAAGTTCAAATGTTTCTTCAGTTGAGAAATTCGTTCTCATGCAATGATTTTGATAATCAAAAAAGTGTTTTTGTATTGCCGTAATTAATTGCTCTCGTTTCTGCTTGTATTTTTCTTCTCGGCTTAAAGCAAACATGGAATCAAAAAATTCTACCAAAAATAGATTATAAGCGGCATCTATCTGCTTTGCACCGTTTAAGTGAGAAAAGTCTGTGCTATCTCCATTTGCTCCTAATCCATCAAGTCCGGTTGTCCATTCATAGAAATTCCAAACCCCTTTATCTGTCGGCACTCCATATAAACCTGATTCCGGAGAATAGTTTTTCAGCAAAGCCTCTTCAATACGCTTAAGACTCTTTTTTTCCTGCTCATAGATAGAGTTATCGCCTGAATATTGAACAAGTTCTTTCATCGAAGTTGCCAGAATCATGCTGAATAATGGAATCTGCGGATCTAAAATACTGGGAGCTGTTATTGCTGATAAGCCGTTGGGCATAATGCTTCGGCAAAGCAGCGAGAGATTGCTTTTTACATAATCGTAGTTGCCGTAAACTCCATAGCCGAAAAGCATTTGATGTCGGGAGTCATAACCGTAAAGAGCCTGTTCTCGCCATGGGCAATCCATATAGTGATCCCCCATACATAACTCCAATGTTTTTAATGACATTTGCCATAAAATACAATCATTTTTATTACCTTGTGCCAAAGCTAATTGACATTTTTCAACTGCCCTTATGGGATGAAATACAACATCTGCACTACGGCAAGAGCCAATGATATTTAATTGAATATATCGACCGCCGATTTTCCGTGGAATCGTCCAACATGATTTGCCGCCGCAAGCAATCAGACGGTCTGTAAAATTTCTTTCGCCCATTCTGGAATGTACACGATTTTTCTCTAAATGTTCTCCGTGAGAAATATCGACGATTGTGCCTTTATCAGCATCAATTTGCACTTCCAAGAAACCAAATTCTTTTCCGCCCAGGTCAAAAATGAGACAGCTGCCATTAGCTTCATTTGCTGCCACATTAAGTTGGTCATTATAAGCGGATTCGGCAAAAGTTTCATTTTCAGCCTTTATTAAATCACGCAAAAGCGTGGTGTTTTTAATAATTTTACCTTTAATGGTCGGCAAAAAATGCAGTTTAACAGGAGTAATAGTTTCCGGTAAATTTTGATTCATAACAACTTCAGCATTTTCCCAGTCGCTGTCATCATAATTTAATTCTCTCCAGTTGTCGGCGAGCCGCATATCTACACAGAAAACCATTCCCAATTGGCGATTAACTTTATCGAGTCGGCTGCGATTTAAAATCGGACTTCTTCTGACTTTGAAAGAACTATCGGAAACAATTTTTTCCCCGTTGCCAAATTCCATGTCCAAGTACAAAAAAGGCGTATCCTTTTTGACCATAGTCTGGAAATCATCTCCGCAATAATATCCCTCGACGGCAAGTACATGCTCACCGTCAGATAATTTAAATTCAGTTTCCTGATAATGCAGATATTCAGGATAATCCTGATATTGATTCCGCAGAATTTCTACGCCGTCCAAATAGAGAACGAAGTCGCTTTCGGCACAAATTTTGATTATGCCTTCAGTGGCGTTTTTTACAGTAAATTTTTTGCGAAAATCAACTGAATGATGTTTTTCAAAAGGCGGTTTCGCCCAGATAAAATCAGCTTTTGTCATGTTATATTTTCCTGATAGTTCTCAATTTACTGCAGATAAAAAATTTCGCCTTCGTGACAAAGTTTAGCCTTTTCACGGTCGGCAATTTTCTCCTGTGCTGCAATCGAAGTCGGCCAAAGAGTTCTTGCTCTGTGATTGAACCAGTTAATAGTTTCTGCATCAATCGTTTGTGCTTGTTCAAAGGCTTCACGCATAATTCTGATCATATAGGTATCGCAATGGTCAAAAATTCTCCAGTCCCCCGGTTCTGACATAGTTGCATCCCAAATAATCGCATTCAAATAGGTGTTGCCTATGAGTTTATGGGCATGGGAGCTTAACCATGAAGTATCCAAAGCGTAAAGGATATTTTTGCCTTTGCCGTGAATCAAATAATTGAAGGCAAATTCATTTGGATCAACCAATACATGATTACCGATAAGAGTGGTAAAAGTATATTCGCCGATAGTGAATTTATCTCCGGGTTTTAACGGGTGGACGGTACAAATATCCTTCATTTTTTCACAAACTTGCGGAGAGGCATAGAGATTAATTTTTCTGCCTGCTGCTACTTTGCGAATATTCTCGATTTCACAGTGGTCGCTATGGTTATGAGTAATGACAATATCAGTAATTTTTGGGTAATCCGCCTTGAATCTTTTTAATGCAGCGGCGGCAGTTGTGCCGCAGTCAATTAAAATATGGTCGTCAATTAAGGTTGTGGCACTGCCCAAAATTCCTTTTTCACCATATTTTGACCAATCATAGTCTGCTGCTCCGGTACCGATAAATTGCAGTTTTATCGGCATTAAACGGTATGAACTGCTATAATTTCTTCCTTTATCGGTAATGATATTTACGTAACAGCATTTTGCATTTTCAGGAATATCGAAAGTGATTTCCTCGCCTCGATAATTTTTTGTAATGGTTTTATTGAGCCATTTTTGTGCTTTTTTGCTCCAATCGCCGTCGGTATAAACTAATTCCAAAACCGCGTCTGCATTGATATTTTTCCATTGAATTGTTAATTTGCGGTCTTTTATTTCCAAGTTTGTTACTTGCGGAATTGCTTCAGGAATACAGCCCAGCATAGAATCAATAAATTCTTCTGTCTCCACAGTCATGCCGGCTGTATGTGAATGACCTAAACCATTTCGCAAGGTTCGATATACTTCTCCTTTGGGAGAAATTGTAGTTCTTTGCCATGAACGAGGCCAGAAAGCCGCATCCTGCGGGTCAGAGACGAATTGAATCGGAGTTGCAGTTTTTTTTAAGTACAGGGCAGGGTCCCATGGCTCCAGCCAACCCAGTGCTTTCCAGAAACCTAACGGACGCAAGTATTGGTCGGCAATAAAAGTTGCATCGTCAACATAACCGCAACCGTAAACCAATGAAACGGCTTTGAATCTTTGATCTACCCCTGCGGCAATACCGCCGAGAACTGCCCCCCATGAAATTCCGGCCATGGCGGTTCGATTTTTATCTACTTCGGGGAGAGAACTGATGAAACTATGAGCTTTGATAATTGCCGCCGCTCCGTGAAAAGGCCAACGGTCTTCAAGCGGCAAGTTGTCTGCAAAAAAATCACTCGGCCCCGGTTCAACATCATTTGCGGCTCTGCTGTCTGCACCTTCAAAACTTTTTAATGGTTTACCTGCCATAGTATCTACTGCAATTGCCGCATAGCCGCGTTTAGTCCAATGGTCAACCCAATGTGTATAAGCAGTGCCGCCACCGCCATGCACTAAAACAACTGCGGGAAATTTTTCATTGTTATTAAGTTTTTTCTCCGGGAATCCGTAAACTGCGAAAACTTTGGTCGGCTTGCCTTGATAAGGCATACTGTCTAAATATCCAACTTTAATGTGTGCAGGATATTCAAACGGCATATCTTTACGGTTTACTTCAGTGAATTTCGGAACGGTAAAAACTTCCGGATTGTTCCAGCAATCAGGCATTTTATCGAATACAAAAATTGCTTTTTCCCGTAATATCGGCAAGAAATTTTTATCTTCATTGCCATAACTTTGCATTGTAATCATCAGTAACACTCCAAGTAAATACAAAACTTTTTTTAACATGAAAAACCTTCCTTTTTATTTTTTTGTCCGTCATTACTTAAAAACAACAATTTTCAGTTCTCTCGGGGCTAATTCCAAAGAGAGTTTGCCGTTTTTGATCGATACTTTTTTCTTGCTTATGATTTCATCTCCGTCAATATTCATAGGCAAGCCAAGTTGATTGCAATCAATTGACAAGTCAAATTTTTGCACCGCATCAGAGTCATTCAAAAGCACGATAGAGGCACTGTTTTTACCTGCAAATGTACTTACCATGCAGTATTTACCGAAAAATGAAGGCTTAACGGGAGAGGTTTCTTCTTTCCAGTACGGATAGAATGTATAATCTCCACCGCGACCGACAATCAAATCTTTGGCGTCAAAAAATTCTTTCATACGCCAATCTTTCGGAGTCGGAGTACTTCCTAAATCATGTACAAGCATATAACCGAGGAAGTGGCAAATTGCTTTGTCCATGGCAGGTTCTTTCGGATTGAGTTTAGCATATTTATCGGGTGCAAATAACATCAAGGCACGATCAAATTGCGGAATAAATGCCATTTCCATTTCCGCATTACGGGAAGCATAGGCAACTCGAACCAAATGCGGAGTAAGCACATTGTAATAACTCGGCCCATTCAAAATATGACGGTCATATAATTCTCCTACCCAAATACTGTCAAAAAATACATCGGATGGCAGACGGGTGGAAATAACGTGTCCTCGGAACATGGCATCTGAATTTTTTTGCTTCATTTGGATATAGATTCTTTTCAGAATGTCACGCAATGGCTTTAAGTCACTTTCACGATGCTTGTATCCGAATTCATCTGTCCAGATACAACCATGAGTTTCATTTGCACATGGGCGGGGCCAAGTCAAGTCAAAATACAAATCCTTTACCTTAAAGTCAGGTTCCATCAAAAATCCGCAGATCGAATCAAGTTTGTACTCGTAGAAGTCTTTGCAGTTAAGACAGCCGAAAGTTGATAAATAGAAGTTTCGAGCCGCACGATTCGGAGTTTGAGCATCACGCATGTATTCGCCAAGTTTCGGCGGGTTGCAATGCCAGAGTTTTCCGAAGTAATTCCATTCGGGAGAGACAGGAGAAACCCCTTTAGTTGCATTATAATAGAATACTCTTTTGCCTTTATTCTCTTGCTGGTCACGGAAATAATTTATATGTCTCATGCTGTATAATCCGGGACGTTTATGCCCGAAGTATAAAGAAACATAATCTCCCCAGCAAATCATATTGTCATGGATTCGCAAATTTCTTAAATCCTTGGTTTTGGGCTTAACCGGAGTCGGCTGCAAATAAAATTCCAAACTTCTTGCGGCATCAATTTTTAATGGTGTATCTACAAAAGTAAGATTGATATTTACCGTATCGCCTCGACAAATTATCTGCATACCTTTGGCTTTGTCTTTCAGATACCAGCCGCGACGGCTTGCAGAACCGCCCATAATTCCCACATCATCTCCGCCGCACCAGAAATAAGGAGTGGTGACCGGGTTGATATAGAAAGATTTATCTCCGCCATTCAAGAGGTCAATTTTATTAATAATATTATCACAATCATCGAAACCGCTTACATACTTGCGATTCATTGGGATATTAATCGCTAAAGAATCCAAGGTAACTTGGTTATTCGGCAGTAAATTAACCGTGAAGTAGAGCAGTCCGTCAAATTCTGCTTTGACCAATATCTCCAAATTAATCGGAGAATCGACAGGGGTAAGTTTATAAATGGTATATGAATTACCCTGTTCTTTGATTTCAGATTTGAATTTTACTGCTTTTTTATTTACCAATAATTCAATCGGGTTGTTGAGTAATTCCAAATTCTGTGAGGTCATTGAATTGATAAAACCATTGCCGCCGAATTGAAAAGTTCTTCCCCAACAAGCAAAACTATTATTGTTTGTTTTGATCGGAGTCCACGGCGGAGGAATAATATCATCCAAGCCGTATTGAGTATCTGTCCATGGACGTTTTTCGCCGTATTTCGCATAACCCTCATAGTCGCTTGCAATTACTTTGTTTGCGGGGGTTAAGAATGAATAACGCAAAATATATTCCCCATTAGGTACATTTTTGATAGAGTATTTAATTGCAACTTTTAATTCATCCTGCGGAATAATTTTAGTTTCATCAAAAACGATTTTTTTAGTTTTGACATCTTCCAAAATCACTTTCAATTGATTTTTACCGGCATTCAAGCGACTGTTTTCAAGCTCCATAACTAATTGCTGTTCCGGGATGTCAGTGTAGATACAAGCAAGTCTTACGGGGAGCAATGATTTATAAGTTACGATATTTTTGTAGATGATACCGAATTTATCTGATTTAATTAAAATATCAAAGTTTCCGCTTTCCGGAGTTTTTCCTTTCAAGTCAGCGACAAAGTTTTCACCTGCATTCACCTGCTTTTTCTGTTCAAAATTGAAGGGGAATACACTTGCTTTGATACCCATTTTGCTATCAATAGTGTCCTGAACAACGCTCTTAATTTTTAAGTTGCTGTCAATAGTTCCGGCACTTAATTCTCCGAATGGGGTAAGTTCCAGATGCGGTGCTTCAGGGTTAAGAATAATTTCTGCATAAGATGGTACAGCAAAATAATCACCCGGGGCAATACAAGTCCAATCATTTGTTTTGACGAAATCTCTTGCCATGTTTATTCTGAAAGAGTTTAATTTATTCGGGGTGTAGTCCAAACTTTTCCAGGGGATTGCACACTCAAAATTCCAAATTCCGTTAATTACAGATGATTTGGAAATGATATTTTCGCCATTCCAGTCGGCTTTGCGATTTTTAGCATCGTATAAGCCGCTGCCTGCATTAAAAATAAACTGGTAAAAATCTTTTTTGCTGTCTAATTCAGCTACAAAAAGTTCAATTGCATCATCTTCCCAGATATTTGCATCACGGCTGTCATGAGATTTTTTAACTCCGTTATTTGCAGGGGTTTTCATTGCTGCATACAAATACTCATCATCATATGAGAAAAAGCAGCTTGACTGCTGTGAAGAATATTGCACCGGTGCATTCATTGAATTATTCATGGCAGTAAATGCAGTTGCATATTCACCGTCTTTGATAATCCCATCGAGTTCGACGGCGGATTTTCCTACTTGCATTACGATCGGAGCGGTAGATGAGGTGGCTTTGTCAGCCAAACGCAAATACTCATTGCGAACATCATTTGCGGTAAGAGACTGCTTAAAAATTTTCAATTCATCAATTGAGGTGTTGCCGGGATTTCCACTCCAGTATTCACCTAATAAAAAGCGACTGAAATTTCCGGCTTTATCTTTTCTGGGAGATTCGGCAACTAATTGTCCGTCCAGATAGAGTGATAAAACTTTGGGAGTCCATACTGCACAGACGTGGTGCCATGAATTTTTCTCCCATTTAGCCATGCTGCTTTGAATCGAAGTATAAATTCCATTCAAGTTGCCGATAGTAAAAACTAAATTAGCATGTTCAATGTATTTGTAGATAAGAATACGGTCGGTTTTGCCGAAAGCACTGAAAATTATATGGAAATTTTTGCTTTTCGCAGCTTCCCAATCATTTGGGTTCATCCAAAAACTAACACTGCCAACTTCACCTGAAATTGGTGTAAACGGAGTATATTCAATGGTTTGTTTATCGGTTTTATTTTTGCTGTTTCCGATAATCAAAGCTTTCCCTGTAATGCCGTTTGTGAGCATGGTATCAGGAGTTTTATCGCTTCCGCGGACTACCTTGCCATTTACTCCCCGTTCATCAGAAATACCTGCTACTTCCATTTGACCATCAGGAACACCTCCGTAGTTTGCTCGCATTGAGCGGTCAAATGAAAAATATATCGAAGGGTCTGCTGCCCAAATGGCATTTGCAGACATTATTGCTGCTGTGAAAAAAGCACATTTCCCCCACCGTAGATTCATACAAATATACTCCTTAATTATTTTTCTGTAGTTTTTAGTTTTAGATTGATTTTATTTTGCTGAATATTTGCTATATTCTGCTTGGACATCTTCCAAAGAGAGGAAGTTATTAAAAATTCTCAACTCGTCAATTGAAGTACTGCCCGGATTGCCTGCCCAATACTCTCCTAATTGAAATTTGGTAAAATCAGAGGAATTATCTTTTCTGGGAGATTCGGCAAGTAATTTACCATCCAAATAAAGCGCCATTTTTTCAGCATTCCAGCTTACGCAAACATTGTGCCAAGAACCTATTTGCCAATCTTTGATACTGCCTTGTACGGATTTATTTTTTTGTGCATCGTTTAAGTTGCCGAGGAAGAAGATTAAATTGCTGTGTTCAATGTACTTATAGACAATTAATCTCTCTCTGGCACTGAATGCAGAGAAAAAGTGATGGAAGTTTTTGCTGTCTGCAGGTTTCCAGTCATTATTTCGTACCCAGAAACTGACAGCACCCTCTTTCCCTGAAATCGGAGTTGCAGGGATAAATTCGATAGTTTGTTTATCGGTTTTGTTGCTGCTGTTTCCAATTAAAATTGCTTTGCCGTCAATTCCTTGAGTCAGCATAGTTTCATCGGTAACATCACTGCCGCGAACAATTTTGCCTTTAGCCGCAGTTCCGTTTGCCAAAGCAGTTTCATTAAATGAATAGTAAGCAGTTTCAACTGCAGATACGGCAGTAAATAATCCTAAAACTGCCAATAAAAATATGTTTTTTCTCATCACTTTTCCTCGTTATGTTAAAAAGTTACTTTTTCTCCGGTCTGATAGAATCTTCTGTTTTCCAGTATCTGTCTTTTCTGTTTGCTTCCTGCAAACCTTCAACGTGACCGTCAGCAAATGCGACATTACCGATACCTTGATAGCTTTGCGGATTCAAGGTGCTGCCGCCATGAACAACTCCGAAGTTGGCAATAACACCATTTTTTATTTCATAATTGAACATGTGATACGGGAAGGTACCGCTGCTGCTTAAAATTCCCCATGTAGCACTGTCGCACAATGATTCAACAAAAAGCGGTTTGCCGCTTGCATTCTGAACTGAACCTACTTGAACTACCTGAATATTCGCTCTCCAAGGTGCAAAACCACCGAAGTGTCCATTGTAAGCATAACCGATATTACGGAAAACGCTTTGAGAGGTTGTGTAGTTTTTGAAGAAACTGTTTGTATATGCAGGGTCTGAATATGAGCCTCTCAATGACGGGCAGTAGAGTGTTCCGGGGTTTTTCAAATATGATTCATTGTAAAGAACATATCCCCACGGATTTTCTCCGTCTTTTGAATAATCATTAGCTCTGGCTTCTGATACCGGTGCATAGTAATCATCATTATCTCCGGTGTACATAGTCATAGATAAACTGATTTGTTTTAAGTTATTAACGCATGATGCAGCTCGTGCTTTGTCGCGAGCCTTGTTCAATGCAGGAAGTAACATACCTGCAAGGATAGCGATAATTGCGATAACTACCAACAATTCGATAAGGGTGAACTTAAATAAATTTTTCATAATAATCTCCTTTTTACTGTTAATAAATTTTTTGTTTTCGGGGTTAAAAAAATTCACGTTTGTTTTTTACCTTTCATTCTTGATAATTGTTACGGGCTAACTGACTATTGCTAATATAACAAATTTAATTTTTTATCTTAACTCGGTCAGTCCTATCTAAAATATTAATTTTTCCTTTCATTGTAAAATTATTGTTAATTAAGAAATATTTTCCTGAATATTTCTTCATTCTATTTTCTAAACCAAACCTGTAAAGTATTCTCTTTTGTAAAAAGATTTCCGGCGGAAATATAATCACATAATATTCTGCCATCTACTTGACAAGTTACCAAAAAGTTATCTTTAATATCAGAGATATTTTTACCATCGCAGCGTGAATCTGCAGCCAAAACTAATCCGCCACGCTTGTAAGCAACATACGCATCATCTTTTGAGGTAAAGCGGGTAATCGCATAATCAAAGTGGAATCTAATAATATCCCCATTATTCCAGGTGCGTTGCAATAAATAGTATTTGCCGGGGATAACATTCTGAACTATAGAACCATCAGGCAAACTTAATTTACAATTTTCATTCCACCATTCAGGAATATGTAATTTTATGGCAAAATTATTGCTTTTTGAGCAAGATATTTTCAAATTGACATCATTTCCCAGCGGATAATTTCCGGTAATATCAAAGTTAATCATTTCTCCGTTCGGTGCATGATATTCAACTGCCATGTCTTCATAAAAATTAAATGCAATTCCTCCGTCAAACTCCAATGCCGCCAATAATGGTGCAAAAGCCAAGCCCTCAGGGCCTTGAGCTACACAGCAATCATGTCCGTAAGGAGTACCGGCAACAGCCTCCATTTGGTCGGCTGCCGGAATTTTTGACCCATTTCCGGTTAAAGGAGTCGGATTGTCATGAATCCACCATGAGCCATCAGGGACCATTGCTCCGGTAAGGGCGTTATAAAAAACTTTTTCCAATTCATCAATAGCAGATTCTTCGCCCAACAGACGTAAAATTCTATCGCAATAGTGAATCCAAGTTACAGTAACGCAGGTTTCTCCTAATCTTCCCAAAGGGCCGCCGTCACCGGTCTGATTTACCACACCGCCTCCCCAAAATTCACCACTGCTTCCGGTACCTGCAGCCCCGGTGATAAAGAGTTCTTCACTGCGGACTTTATTGTAGAATTTCAAAACGGTGTCATTGTAAGAGGGATTTTCTTTTTCCATAGACAATTCAGCCATTCCCTGAAAACAACTCATCATTTCATAGGCTTTAGCACCGGCAATATCGCGAAGTTCCAAACCAATATCAACCGCATGAAAAATATCATGTCTGGAACAGCAACCGCTGTCAATTATCCATTTAGCGTAATCTAAAAATTTATCATCTCCAGAAATCCTCCATACCCCGACAACTGCTCCCAAAATAGAAGCAGGCGGCAGACCCCAATTGAAATTATTGCATGAATCAGCAATATTTTTCGCATTAGGCCCCATTTGGGTCATAATGTGTTCCAGCATTTTTATGCAGCAATTTTTTACTTGCGCGGATTTTTCGAGTACGTCAGAGTAACGCAGTAATCCCAGCAGTACATATTTTCTGCCCCAAATATCCCAGCCATTTGCTTGTAATTCGTCAGGGTATGAACTTATACAACCGTCTGGACTTTGGCATGATATAATATCCTGCACGGTTTTCTTGATAATTGCCAATAATTCTTCATCTTTGGTAGAGTAATATGAGTTAATTGCTGAACGCACAACCTTGCCCCAGAACTCACCTCTCCAGCGATTATCGTTTTCGCTTCTGTATTTGAATGGTGCAACTAAATTGTCATAATCTATTTTCTTTAAGCGATTAGCAATACTCAAATTGAGTTTATCGCCCAAAATTCCTTTTAATTTAACTGCCCCTGCAGGTAAAAAATTATATTTTAATTGCATGTTATACTCCATAAAATATTAATTAAATCCATATTATATTCATATTAAATAATATACCGTAGAAAAAAGATATTGCATAGTATTATTTCTCTTTTTTTAAGTATTGTTTCGTCTCACCGAAAGTTCTTCTGACATTTTGTCTGTACATACTCGGCGATACCCCAATGATTTTAGTAAAGGTTTTTGAAAAATGCGTCGCATCACAAAATCCGTGTTCGTAAGCGATTTCCGATAAAGTTTTGTTAGAATACTTTAATTCACTTTGAGCAAGTTCAATACGACACCTGATAATATAAGCGGAAACTGAGATGCCGGTTATTTTCTTAAAAAATTTACTGAAATATTTCGGTGTATATCCGACAATTTTTGAAAGTTGTGTCAAAGATATTTTTTCATCTATATGCTTAGCAATGTAATTAAAAACTCTGCTCAACTTCAAGTCATCCTCGATGTACTCCGTATTGTTGCTGCTCGATAAATTATTTCTCAAAAGCAGTACAATAAAATAGATAAAAAGCGAATGACTTGCAATTGATGAATAAAGTTGATAGCCGGATAATTCGGTTACAATATCTTGCAAAGTATTTTCCAATATACGTTCTGACATCATCGGCAAAGTGATTTTTCGGCTGTCCTCAAAAAGTGACAGCATTTTCAGATAGAGTTGACGATTATTTCCCGTGAACATATTTTCCGTAAAAATCACATTGAAAAAATTTGTTCCTAAATCAACCTGAAAACTGTGAATGTCTTCAGGACGGATGAAAAATACACTTCCCTTATTCATGGAATAATGTTGATCATTGATGATACAAACACCTGCTCCGTTTAATATAAACATAATTTCATAACAATCATGCCTATGCGGCGGCTCATGTCTTTGATTGGGAATGGATTTCCAAACTGCCAAAGGCAAATTAGTTTGCTGATAATCTTTAATATGAAATTCTCTAATTGAAGTACTCATAATTACCTTTCACTATATGAATGAACTAAATTTTTACCAATAACTTTTTTGCCGTCAAGTGTAACTCTGAATGGAGATACGGCAATATTTTCACTGCTTACTAAATTTGCAAATTCGGGATTATCTGCCCATGCATACCACACAGCGTATGCTTCAGGTACTTCATCAGACCAAATTGCAATAGTGTAATCATCTATAAATTCCGCTTGAGCAGCAAAAACTTCCAAGTCTGTACCGCTCACAGCAAAACCGTATACAGCTTGCTGTCGGAGAGCTTCAGAAAATTTCAAAATCAATTTTTCATTGCTTTTTTCCACCGACAATAATTCAGGAGTTGCGGGAGTTTTTTGATTATGAAATTTTTTGCCTTCTTTGTCGGTAATTATTTTGGCAACAGCCAATTTATTGCGTGGATGCAACTCATCAACTTCACCTAATCCGATTGTAACAATATAATCAACTTGCATTTGCAATGCCGCTTCTTTTTGAGCTTCACGAATCAACGCCCATTGACTGTGTGGAGCAAAAACATGCGGGTTATGGTAGTTCGGCAATTGAATAATATAAAATGGTAATTCGGCATTTCGGAAGTTCTGCCGCCACGAAGCAATCATATTTTTCAGTAATTCATAATAGGTATGACTCATGCAAATTGCATTAGCCTCGCCCTGATAAAAAATTACTCCGCAAATTTCTGTTGCCGCTAATGGATAAATCATATTGTCAAAGAACATGTGAAATGAATTCGGTCCGCCGCTGCCGAATTTCCGCATGCAGGTCATACCTTCAATTCCTGCATCAAAGGTCTCCTGATACTTCCAAATTCCGGTAAGTTCATATTTTATAGAACCGTCATCAGAAATAAGAAACATCTCTTCTGCGGGCCCGGTCAAGCCGCCGTCATTGCAAATTGAAACCAATGATGCGGCTCTGATTGCTAAAATATTACGACCTGCTTGCATGATGCCTTTGGGTATATCATAAACTCTTTTTTTGTTCCAGGCGTCAAATTTTTTCATGTCGCCTGATTCGCCGATTTTCGTTCCGTTCATAAATGTTATATCGGATTTATCAATTGCGCCCAAATGGAGTTTGTAATTGTGCAGTTCTTCGCCGTGTTTTAGTATTATTTCTCGTCTGAACCAAAAAATCCCTGCATGATTGTGTCCGGCTTGAGTCCAGCTGTCAGGAAGTCGCATTGTCTCCCATTTGCTATCATCAAAATCCCTTGAGTAAAACTTTTCCGTTAAGCCTGAATCGTGCGGCTCTTCGGGAAACATTTTATCAAGTTCGGCAAAAAGTTTTTGATCGTTATCTGCCAAATTGGGCAAGCAGAGTAATTGGTCACGAGTAATTTTCAGTTCATACTCCTGTAATTCCTGACGATAAAAAGTTATTGTACTTAAATGCTCATAATCCACCCATGACTCTAAATTTACTCCTCCGAGAGAAATATCAATAATGCCGATAGGAATTGAAATTTTTAGGTAAAGCAGAGAGGCAAAAAACACCCCCAATCCGGAAAATTCGAGAGCATTGACGCTATCAAGTTTCTCCCAATGCCCTTGAATTTCAGTCTGTTTACTCGGGAATAGGGTTATTTGAGGTTTGAAGTAACTTATATGCGGCAAAGTTGTTTGATCAATAGCTTCTATGGACGGGTAGCATAGTTTTAACATAAATTCCATATTTGATTGACCTGCAATCAAATAGACATTGCCGAAAGCAATGTCAGAAAAAGTTTTTTCTTCATGGCGGCAGGAAATTTGTAAAGTAAGTCCGCTTGCAGGTGCTTGCGGAGGGATATAAATGGTAAATCTGCCATTATAGGGAGAGGCAAAAGTTGAATAGGTTGCGCCATTAATTCGGGCATCAACCCGTTCTCCTGCAATTGCAGTCCCGCAGATACGATTTATTTTGCCATGCTGCCAAACCATATTGTCGCTAATCGGCTTATCTATGTGCAGAGACATAGGAGCTGCATTGGCAGTATCGTTAATTTTCGGGTTTGAATTTTCGTTTTTTTGATTAACTTTCAACATATCAGTACCGTTATCAGAAAAAATCAAAATTACTTAACTATGCCATCATCGGTCATATCTCTCGGCATATCTTTCAAATCTTTAAACATTGCTAATAAATCCTTGATTCCGCCTTTGGCAATCCAAATTGTACAGGCAACTCCGATAATTACCATCATCCAGATTTGAATAAACCAGAAAATTTCCCAAGCCTTGTCAGGAATATCTCGAATTAAACAAATAATTGTTCCAATTACAAAGATAATCCACCAGCCCATAGACCACCAAAAAGTCGCCCAATAAAGGATGCGGTCTTTTTTAGTAAATTCGTCTGTAATGCCGATTAATTTAGAGAAACTGAATTTCGCAGACTTTTCGTTTGTTTCGCTGTCTCCGTGGGCAGTATCAGATTCAATATGATATTTGCCGCGATGCAAAAGCTTATCCATATCATAGTTTTCCCGCGGACCTAAAAGCGAAGCAACTACATAGAGAATACAAGATGCCGCCATAGCAGTCATAAATACCCACTGTCCATTAAATGGCGGAGTCTCCAAATTGTTTTGCAGAAACTCCCAATTCGGGAATATGGATAATAGGAAATTGCTGACGCCTCTATTCCAGCATTGTTCAATCACAACTCCGCCGAAGGAGATAATTGTACCGACAATCATTGCACACCATGCGCCGAAAGAGGTTCCTTTTTTCCAATACAGGCCGCCGATAATAACCGCACCTGCACCGCCTAAATAGATAGAACCGGTAATTGCAAAATACATATAAATTAAAAAATTAACTCCTAAACTTTCTTGCAGATAATTGACAAAAAGACTGAATGTAAATCCGAATAATGCCACTCCGACAATTGAAAGCCTCAATAAAAGCATGTGCTTTGAGGGGGTAATCGGTTTGTTGCGAATCGGCAAAATCACATCTTGCACGAGAATAGTTCCCCAACTATGCAGATATGTGTCATCGCAACTTATCGCACAGGCAAGAATGATTACCGCTACTAATCCCGTCAAGCCAATAGGCAATACTTCCGCCAAAAAAATCGGTACTGCCATTTGAGTTTGCAGGTATTCAGGCAAATTTGCTACAGCGGTATTGACCTTGTCGCTTAATGCCGGTTCGAGCAAAGAGTTGTGCAAAATCGCATAAGCACTCAAAGGAATTATCAAAAAGCAAACATTGGAAACAAACATTCTCCAGGAACTGATTGCATTTCCGATTTTCATTTCGTGAGGAGTTTTAGCGGCGGCTTGATAACCGGAGCTTCCTTGCCAGCTGCCTCGATTGTAGATCATATTGAAAATACCGATCAGGAAGTACCAAACGTCAAAATCTGCAACATCACTCGTTTTGAATGGATTAATCATGGATTGCCCCTCCGGAGCAAAATGTAATCCTGTCATTAAATCGTTCCAACCGTATTTATAGAGGAAAAAGACCATCAATACGACAAAAATCCCAAGCATCATAAAACCTTGGAGAAAGTCGGTAATCATAATCGCTACTTGTCCGCCGGCACAAGCAATATACAGAGCAATCCCTAAATAAATTAACATTACTAATGATAATGATGAAACTTCAAAATCGCCTATGCAAAATGCATTTTCAGGTAAACCGAAAAAATAAATTACAAATCTCGCCGTAATTAATGGGAAAATACCATAATTTAATGCCCCTGAAATCCAGCAGAGAATCGCCGAAAAGTATCGAAAGCGTCGAGAATAACGAATCTCAAAAAATTGTGCCATAGTCAGACATCTGGTTTGACGGAAACGATAAAAAATAAATCCGGTCAATGCCAGCAGTAACCCGACCGGCATGCTCATAATCGTCCACCATTGAGGAGGAAATCCGCGGCTGTAGGTCATTTCCCAAATTGCAATCAATGATATTGCACCGCCGAAACCGGTGGCAATTGAAAGCAAAAATCTCCTGCCGACTCTATTGGCGGCGATAAAATCCGCAACACTTCGTACATATTGTCGGCTATGCACAGTAAATAATATAAGCAAGAGCAAAATAGTTCCTAAAATCAGCCAATCAATCCAGTGTAAATTCATAAAAACTCCTTTCTTCGGTAAATTATTGCTTTAATTCATTATTAATATTAATATAGTGCAATAAAGGGAAAATGCATAGTATAATTTCCTTTTTTATATGTGTTATTTCGTCTTGGCGATATGCTGTTTTTCAATGTTAGTTATGTTGGGTCGGGAAAATCTGTGTTACAGTTGATGTCAATTCAAATTAACCGGGAAAATCCCCTCGATAGGTTGGATGTCTGAAAATGAAGCATGGAAACTTATCATTGAAAAAACCGGTATAAAATCCAAAGAAGAACAAAACTACAAATTACTTTACCCAAATCAATACCGCCCAAAAGAGCAAACCAATTCTCTCCCCCCCTCGCGACAAATCCTTGATACAATATATCTCAAAAGCAAAAATTGTTTCGCAACTAATGCTGTCTTTTTTTAGGGGGAGGCTAACGCTACCTTTCCACTATAACCCCCTCTACGCAAGGGCAACAGCACTTGACCGAGATTGGAATTTATAGTTTTGCTTCACAAAACTCTAAATTCCATTTTTTTGTTTTTATGGGTGGCTTGGTTGCAGCCCCCCATACCCCATGCAACCAGCCATCAGGCTGGACGGAAGTACTTGTGAGTTTGGTAGGTCGCAGGCGGTTTGGTGAGTGTAAATGTGGCAAAATATAAAAAGACATCATCCCGCTTTTTTGCGGAATGATGCTTTTATCTTTTGCCACGGTTTGCCAACTAACGGAGATTTTCGACGCCACTCAAATCTCCTTTTCAAAAAACTATAAAAAATCAATTGGATAAGTTTGTAAAATTTTTTTTACATGTTATATTATCTATCGATATTGTTATTGATAATTATCTGCTCTGTATTAAGATGTTTTGTGCAATTTATAAGATAAAAAAACAAGGGAGTTTATTATGTCGGAAATGGAATTTAAAGAGTGTCCGTATTGCTTTGAGCAAATTCATGTGAACGCAAAAGTATGTCATAATTGTGGTAGGATAGTTGATGAAAAATTAAAAGAATTAAAAGAGAGGAGAATGACATATATTATTTTGGCTGTTTTTTTGGGCGGATTAGGGATACATAGTTTTTATGCAGGAGATAAAAAGAAGGGAATATTGCAATTATTGTTAACTATCTTTGTGTGTACTTTACTTTTTTCTGTTATTTGGGTCGTGATTGACATAATTACAATTCTTACAAATCCGAACATGGATATAACTGAAATTGATAAACAAAATAATGCAACTGAAAAAAAAGAACCATTATTACAAAGAGTAAAATCTTTCATGAAATCAAGTGATTTTAAATCGGTAATTGAATATTGTGATAAACTTATTGAAAAGAATCCAAAAAATGGTTGGGCATATTTTTATAAATTTTTAGCAGAAAGCAACTGGAATGATGAAGATAATTTTGATAAAATTTCAAATTTTTTGGATAATAAAACATTTTGGATGGCATCTTATTATGCAGATGAAAAATTAAAAGAAAAATTTAAATTTAGTTTATTATGGGAGGAAGAAGACCTGCGAAGACGCAACAGAGATTTGCAATATCGTAACGAACGTACTCATAGAATTAGATTGTTAGAACGATATATCCGCGTATGGGGAGTGCTTCGTTTGGATGTTGATACTCGGGAAAAAATAGAAAAAAGATTGGAAGAAGAATGTAATGTTCTGTATAATTTTTATTTTGAAAATACTGACGAGCAAAAAATACTTACAGTAGAATTAATAACTCCTTTCGAGGATATCGAAAAGTTAGAAAAGAAAAGCCGTAAAAAAATATTAAAAACTATTGGAGTTATAGTTGGAACCATTGTGACAATTGTTGTAATTTTAGTAATGTATTTTTCTTCCGCCTTCTATCAATATAAAACTGCAAAAAAATATTATGAAAAAGGTAATTATAAGCAAGCCATTGAATATTATCACAAATCAGCCGACAAGGGACATGAGATTGCCCAATATGAATTGGGTAAATATTATTTTGAAAAGAAAGATTATGTCGAAGCTGTAAAATGGTATTGCAATGCGGCAGAGCAGGGATTTGCAAATGCGCAATATGAATTAGGAAAATATTATTTAGAACAAGGTAATTCAAATAGTGCTATGCAATGGTTGCAAAAATCGGCAGACCAAGGCTATGTAGAAGCTCAATATTTGTTAGGTAATTTATATTACACTGGAATAGAAGTATTTAAAAACTATACTGAAGCGGTAAAATGGTATCGCAAGGCGTCAGAACAAAACCATGCAGAAGCAAAAAAACAGCTTGAATCAGAAGAAATTAGTCTTTATATTTTGGCGACTGAGAAGAGTGATGTCAAAGCCCAATATGAATTATACAAATATTATTCAGAACAAGGCAATCAAAGTAGTGCTATGTCGTGGTTGCAAAAATCAGCAGAAAACGGATATGCTGTTGCTCAATATCAAATGGCAGAGTTCTACTATAATTCTAAAAATTATGTAGAAGCTATCAAGTGGTATCGTAAAGCAGCCGTGCAAGGACATAGCGAAGCAAAAAAACAACTTGAATCAGAAGAAATCAGCCTTTATATATTGGCAACAGAAAAGAATGATGCAAAGGCTCAATGTGATTTGGGTGAATATTATTTAGAACAAGGTATTGAACAAGGTAATTCAAATAGTGCTATGCAATGGTTGCAAAAATCGGCAGACCAAGGCTATGCAGAAGCTCAATATTTGTTAGGTAATTTATATTACACTGGAATAGAAGTATTTGAAAACTATACTGAAGCGGTAAAATGGTATCGTAAAGCAGCAGAACATGGACATAGCGAAGCAAAAAAACAACTTGCATCCGAAGAAATCAGTCTTTATATTTTGGCAACGGAAAAGAATGATCTCAAAGCCCAATATGAATTATACAAATATTATTCAGAACAAGGCAATCAAAGTGGTGCGATGTCGTGGTTGCAAAAATCAGCCGAGCAAGGATTTGCAGAAGCTCAATATAGTTTGGGTGTATGTTATAAAAATGGCGATGGTGTTACAAAAAATATAGCTGAAGCGGTAAAATGGTATCGCAAGTCGGCAGAACAGGGACATAGCGAAGCAAAACAACAACTTGAATCAGAAGAAATCAGTATTTATATATTGGCAACAGAAAAGAATGATGCAAAAGCACAATGTGAGTTAGGAAAATATTTTTTATCACAAAAAGATGATACTAATGCAATGTTATGGTTTGAAAAATCAGCCGAGCAAGGTTATGCGGAAGCCCAATGTGTTTTGGGTAAATATTATTTAGAGAACAAGGATGATGCTAATGCAATATTATGGTTTGAAAAATCAGCCGAGCAAGGTTATGCAGAAGCCCAATGTGTTTTGGGTAAATATTATTTAGAGAACAAGGATGATACTAATGCAATTTTATGGCTTAAAAAATCGGCAGATCAAGGATATGCGGAGGCTCAATATGTTTTAGGTAAATATTATTTTGACAAAGGTGATTATGAACAAGCTGTTGTTTTACTTGAAAAAGCAAGTTCAAACAATCATAAACAAGCAAAAGAATTATTAAAGATATGTATTGCGGCAACGCAAGGTATGAGATTTTCAAGAGATTATAAAACATTAGTGGAATGTAATAATAAAAATATCACTAAATGTGTTATTCCAGATAGCGTGACTACAATTGGAGAGGAGGCGTTTTCTGGTTGCTATAATTTGCAAAGCGTGGTAATCCCAGATAGCGTGACAACAATTGGAGATGTGGCGTTTGGGTGGTGCTACAAATTGCAAAGCGTGGTAATCCCAGATAGCGTAACGACAATTGGGAAGTGTGCGTTTGAGAGTTGCGACAATTTGCAAAGCGTGACAATTGGGAATGGCGTGACTGAAATTGGAAATAGTGCATTTTATAATTGCTACAAATTGCAAAGCGTGGTAATTCCAAATAGCGTGACAACAATTGGAAAAAGGGCGTTTAATAATTGCTACAAATTGCAAAGCGTGACAATACCAAATAGCGTGACTACAATTGGATTTGAGGCGTTTTTTGGTTGCAAAAATTTAAAAGAAGTTCGAGTGCCGAAGAATTGTGCAATTGTAGTCTACGCATTCCCATTTGATTGTGAGGTCATAAAATACTAAATAAAATTCATCTTCCTTTGCCAAGGCTGTGGAAGATAGGTAATTATAGTTTGTGTGGAGCGAAAAATTTTTCGCTCCACTATTTTTTTAATGCATAATTTATAATTCATAATTAAGAATTACGGTTTGTATCGCACATAAAGTGCGACTAAACGCGAACCTAATGGTTCTTATACTGGATCCAGAGCAAGACTTCTGTCTTGCTCTCTCATGACGGTGATATGCTATTCCACGGTGGCGAGTTAACCAAACTCGTCTCGCCATTACACCGTCATAATTTTTTTTGCCAAAATTGGCAAAAAAATGGCTTTATGGGATTGGCTCGTTGCACTTCGCCATTCCCCTGCGTTCATAATTATAAAATAATTATTCTCTTGAGCCTTTTTTTAAACAAAAAAATGGCTTTATGGGATTGGCTCGTTACACTTCGCCATTCCCCTGCGTTCATAATTTTTTTTGCCAAAATTGGCAAAAAAAATGGCATCCCCACGGGGATTCGAACCCCGGTTGTCGGGATGAGAACCCGATGTCCTAGGCCTCTAGACGATAGGGACGCTTAGTGCTTACTTTTTAATATACCGCTTGAGCGAAAAAATGCAAATGATATTTCTAAAAAAATTGCAAAAAAATTCGGTTTAGATAATTTTAATGATATTATCTCAAATAACAATATAAAAAAAGGAAAATTGTTTATTCGCAAAAGTACAGTAATTATGTTGGTTTTTTACAGTTTGGAATAGTTGTTTTTTTAGTTTTATGCGGTATAATATTTAATAGAGTATGTTTCTGATTATAAATATTTAACGACTGAAAGGATTAAAAAAATGAGAAATTTATTTTCGTTGGTCATGGCGTTTTCAGTAATTGCTTTGGGGAGAGTTTGTGCCGATGAGGTACTTATTAACGGTGGGAAACTAATTCCGATTTCCAGCAATACTGTCGAGAGTGCGACATATCACTTGAATTTTGTGTGGGCACATCGTTTTTCTGACGGTACGATTTTTTTAAGCCACTCTGCGGGGGTGCATGCGGTTGACGAGCATGGATGCAGTGAATATTCTACTGATAATGGTGTGACTTGGAAAAAGCCTGAAAAGGGAATCGGCACCGTCAATGGTATTAATGCTTATGAGAATTTGAAAGGAGAAAAATGTTCTGTCGGTTGTTCGAGCCGTCAGGATTCTGATGTTCATACCGTTGTAATTACTGAACGTGATAAAGCGACCAATAAACCTAAAACTCGCAAGTGCGAGGTTAAATTTCCGTATGTAACTTCAATCGGTTTCCTGCATCGGGATTGTATTCGCTTAAGCGATGGCAGATTGATTGTAGCTGGTTACGGCAGAAAAGTTAATGCCGCTAAACTGCACAATTTTTTGCTTGAATCCAAAGATGACGGTCAAACTTGGCAATTCCTCTCTTTAATTGCCGATGATGAAGCTAAAAAAACTGTTGAGGGCCCCGACGAAACCACTATTGTTGAGTTGAAGGACAAAAGTATTTTGGCAATTTATCGAGTTGATGGCAATGGCCCTGCCAAGCAGAAACGCTCAACTGACGGCGGTAAAACTTGGTCAGCAGAAGAAAAATCTGTCTCTTTCGGCGCATCACCGCATGCAATCAAACTTGCAGACGGAACTTTGGCGGTAGTTACCGGCAGACCGAATTTGTATCTTTTTGTTGACTTTACCGGAACCGGAAAAAATTATCAGAAAATTTGTATTTACAAAGGCTCCACAAGCTCTTATGCTTCAATTATTGAAACTGCACCGAGTGAAATTGCTATTTTCTATGATGAGAGTGATTTCGGGTCAAGCCGCAACTCTTCACTTTTTAATCGTATCGTAGTTTCACGTTTCAAACTTGTTCAAGATCCGTCAATTGTCTTGTTGTCGCTTGATGATGATCCGAGAGCCAAGGAATACACGGTTTTTTATTCTCCTGCCGTTAAACGTCTGCCGCAGGATTTGCGTATTGCTACCAATGCAGGCTACCGCAAAAAAAGCGAGGACGATCAGGCTTATTTGGAAATTGTTGAGATTCCTGAACGACCGCATCCGGTATTGCGTATGGTATCTATGCGAGAGGGCTCAACCCGTCACGGTTCATGCTGGAGTTCTTTAAGGTCAACTAACAATCCTGATAATGCGACTAAAGTTAAAGTTGATTATGAGGTTCGCATAATGGCACATGATGTCAAAGAACCGCAAATTTATACCAGTTTTGTTATTGGAAATGCTGAGGATGAGAAAAGATATTCCGGCGGAGTGGCAATTGCTCGTGATTTTGTCCGTTACTTGCATAACCACGGCTGGAAAGATATTAAAATAGATAATTCTCAAGGCTTCCACAAATTTTCAATGCAAGCTGACAAAAATGCAGGCACTTACAATATTTACCGTGACGGCGAACTTATTGCTACCGGTAAACTCACCGACACCAAATCACCGTTGGTTATTGCTTGGGGAGACGGTAGCGGCGGCTTCCGAGGTGCAGTAGATTTGAGTTACATCGGGTGGAAATTTGAATAATTATTGAATTTTCGGGAAAGTTTATGGCAATTTTGACGTCGGCACAAAGACAGATATTAAATATCTTGAATGAAGCGGTAAATTCGAAATATATTATTCAAGTTGAATTTAGCGACGATTCGGAACTTGCAAATTTGCATTTTCATAAACACTGGGAATTATCTTTCATCCCCCGGCAGAATAATAGCCGCTGCGGAGAGTTAAAGATAGTTCCTCCCGGCGGAAAGCATCAGAGCATGAGTGTCGAAGACATGAAGCACCGATTAGTTTTGGGAATCGGCAAAAGTTTGTTGGATTGCTCGTGCTTTTCTGAATCGGCAATTTGCTCCTATGAGTATATTGAGGAAGCGGACTTGGTTTGTTCGCATCTGGAGCAAATGGAGCGTTGGCATTTAGTAAATGCTCCGATTGAATTGATAAAATTGCACGGCAAAATGCTGTTAGCTGAAATAGAGTTACTGCTTAAACGGGCATTCAATGCGGAGATTAATCAGCAGAGCAGAAGTACTTTGGATGTTGCAACACGGTATATCAAAATTAATTCAGCACGTTGCGATCTTACCGTAGCAGAAATTGCCAGACATGCAGGGTGCTGTGGAGAACAACTTTGCCGATTGTTCAAAAATAAATATAATTGCAAGGCCAGAGAGTATATTATCAATATTCGTTTGCTTGCGGCATTGCAGTTGCTTGAAGAGAATCGTTTGACCTGTGCCAGAGTATCGCAAATGACAGGTTGGCGTAATTCGGATTATTTTGCCAGAGTATTCAAGCAGAAGTTGGGGGTTACGGCAGGAGAATTTACCGCCAAATGCAGAATGTTGTATCCCAAACAGGAGAGATATTTGGATGTTTTATCTGAATTATCGCCTGATTTGTCGGATTTTTTATATATGATTAATAACATAAAAAGGGATTGATTCGGAAATTCAATTTTTTAACAAGCACGAAAGGAAAAAATTATGAAAAAATTAACCGAACAAAATTTATTGTATTTCACCCTCACTGAATTGCTGGTCGTAATTGCTATTATCGCAATTTTGGCAGGAATGTTGCTCCCCGCACTCAATAAGGCAAGGGAAAAAGCCAGAAATATTACTTGCGTGAGTAATTTGAAGCAGTCAACAACCGCCGCTGCCATGTATGCAGATTCTTACAATGACATGTGGGTGCTTTTGCCGGAAATGGTTTATCGTGATAAACTTAAAACCAAGGCTTTTTCATGGGCATCTCTTTTGGCGGAAGAGGGTTTCCTTGATCCGCATTCAGGTGCCGCATATTGTCCGTCAACCCGCCATTCAAAGAATGAAGATGATATGCTCGGCAGATGCTTCGGTGCACATATTTTTGAAAAAGACGCTTGGGATAATCGTTCTCCTTATGCTCAAAATATTATTAATGTCGGCCCTGCTAATGCTTCTACTAACACAACCGCAGAAAATCGCCGTCAGCAGTACATTATTTCAACTAAAGTTAAAAATACCAGTACACTTCATTATGTTACTGAATCCCGTTATGGTGCAAATGCAGACCAAACTATAATCGGACACAGTGCTATTATTAATGGTTGGGGCAGCGGATTGCGTTACCGCCACGGCGATCATTTCAATATGAGTTTTATTGATGGTCACGTCGAAAGCGTTAAACCGCAACTATTGAAAGATTATATGAAAGATAATAGTGATTACAGTCGTAATTGGTTCTATTTCTACGATAGTTCAGATGTCTTTACAGATTCGAGAAATATATAATAATTTTTTTGTTAGGAAACTTGACAATTGTCAACGAAGACATATATTAATAAAGAGGGAATCGTTTTTTTATAATTTATTATGATTAATTGAAAGGTTTATCCTACAATGAAGAAATTGTTTGATGTATTTCGCAGAAGCCCTGAAAGTATTTCTGCCGGGAGAATTGCACCGCATGCGATTATAAATCACTATTTTGCTGAATGTGATGAGGCGTTAGCGGATAGTAAAAAGTGGAATTTTTCATTGAACGGCACTTGGGATTTTAATATTTATCCCAATCCGTCAGCAGTTAATTTAACTGATGATTTCAAAGAAAAAATTGAAGTTCCCGGTTGCTGGGATATGCAGGGATTTTTTGCCCCGATTTATACCAATGTACCGATGCCTTTTGTTGAATTTCCACCTGAAATTCCATTAGAGAAAAATCCGACAGGAGTCTATCGCAAAAAATTTACTTTGCCCGAAAACTGGAGCGATAAAAGAATTGTATTGCACTTTGACGGAGTGGAAAATTTCTTTGCGGTATTTTTGAATGGTGAATTTTTGGGGTACATGAAAGATTCCCGTGGTGCATCGGAATTTGAACTTACTAAATATTTGAAAAGTAGCGAAAACGAGCTTGTTGTGGTCGTTTCTCAATTTTCTGACGGCGTTTTTATGGAGGATCAAGACCAGTGGTGGCACGCAGGAATTGTCCGAAGTGTCTATTTGCAGGCGATGCCTGAAAATCACATTTTCGATGTCTTTGCGACTGCCGTTTTGGATTCGGAATTGAAAAACGGCGAACTTATTCTGGAAGTAACGACGACTTTGAAAGCAGAGGGAGATTTTTGTAACCGTTTTGAAAATGGCATGCTTGCTGCCAAACCCGGAAATATTTACGATAATTGGCAGTTAGTTGCCGAAATTTATGACGGCGACGAATTAATTTGGGATTCAGAGTTTCAAGTTGGTAAAACTTTTGATTTTGAAGGAATTTTCCCATGGAGAGACCCACAAAGGATTTTTTCAAAAATCAAAGCAAATATCGGCGAGATAACTCCATGGAGCAGTGAAAATCCTAAACGCTATAATTTGCTTATTAAACTCAAAAATCCGACTGCTCAAGTTGTTGATTCAACTGCACTTAAAATCGGTTTCCGTCGGGTGGAGACTAAAAATAGACAGTTGTTGATTAATGGCAAAGCGGTGCTGATTAACGGCATGAACCGCCATGAACATCATCCGAAAAAAGGAAGAACGCTCTCCCGTGAAGATATGGTGCAGGATATTAAATTAATGAAACAATTTAATGTTAATGCGGTTCGTACCAGCCACTATCCGAATGCTCCTGAATTTTATGACCTCTGTGATGAATACGGTCTCTATGTTTTTGATGAAGCGAATATCGAATGTCATGCTTACTTTCACGATATTTGCCGCAATCCGTTGTTTGCAGGGGCATTTTTGTCGCGGGCAATTGATTTGGTCAGCAGGGACAAAAATCACCCGTCTGTAATTGTTTGGTCATTGGGTAATGAGGCAGGCTTCGGCAGTAATCAGGCGGCGGCAATTAATTGGATAAAAAATTACGATCCATATCGAATTGCGATGTGCGAACGTGCCGTAACTGAAGATATTTTAAATCCGTGGGCACCGAATTTTAATCGTCAATACACTGATATTATCGCACCGATGTATCCGAGTGTAAAAACTCTTTATAATTGGGCAAATTACGCTTCTGATGATGACCGCCCCTTGATTTTGTGTGAATACTCTCATGCTATGGGGAACAGCAACGGCGGATTAAAGGAATATTATGAAGTTTTCCGTAATTGTCATGGCGTGCAGGGTGGTTTTATTTGGGAATGGTGTGACCATGGAATTACCAAAAAAGATGAAAAAGGCAATGAGTTTTTCGGGTACGGCGGAGATTTCGGCGAGGAAGTTCATGATTATAATTTCGTTGCAGACGGGATTGTTTCTCCTGATAGAATTCCGCATCCGGGGTTGTATGAGTTCAAAAAATTGGCACAACCGATTAAAATTACTCTTGCAGACAGTGCGACTAAAGCGATTATGATTACTAATTTGCGAGATTTCAGCACGTTGGATGATTGTTATTTGAAGTGGCAAGTTGCGTTGGATGGCGAAGTTATCGAGCAGGGGACAAGTTCGATTGACGGTATCATGCCGAATGGTTTTATATTTGACAGAAATAAAAAGCGTTTTGAGCGATCACTTTTCTCCATCGACTTGGAAAATCAGAAGTTGGTTAGACTGCCATTTAATTTGCCTGAAAAAATCGAGCATGGGACAATTTGCACTTTGGATGTGGAAATTTGCCTCAAAGAAGATACTATTTGGGCGAAATCAACTCATGTGATTGCCGAGGAAGAATTTATTTTGCCGATAACAACCAATATAGACAGGACAGAAGTTGTTTATTCTCCGATGTCTGATGAAATTATGTCAGCAGTGCAGGGGGCTAATATGAATATTTGGCGTCCGACCCTTGATAATGACGGGGTTAAACGTGATGTAAAAAGAAATCCTTTGACCCACTGGCGAAATGCCGCTTTGTGGTGTAAATTGGGTTTGGATAAAATTAAGTTGATTGATCGGCAAATCGGAAATGACGGTGAAATTATTTGTAGTTATGAAACTCCTGAAAATCATAAATTCACCCATGTTTTGAAAATTGAAAAGACTGAAAATGCAAATCAACTTTATGTTAAAAACCACTTTAGTGTGCCTGAAGGAATTGACGATTTGCCGAGGCTGGGGCTTTTGGTTAAATTGCCTGAAAATTTTGCAAGTGCTGAGTATTTCGGGTTAGGACCGTTTGAGAATTATCGTGATAGAAATTCGGCGTGCCGATTGGGCAAATATACTTTAAGTGCCGCTGACCGCCCCTTGTATTTAATGCCGCAGGATTACGGTAATCGCTCACAGGTCTATAAACTTTTGGTGCATGACGGAGTAGTCGGGCTTGAGATTATTCCGCAAATGCCGATGGAATTTTCATTGAAAGATGTTTCCATTGAGGAGTTGCAGGAGAAAGAGCATTTCCATGAAGTAATTAAGTCTGATTGTGTCTATTTGAGTTTGGATCTCTTTTACCGAGGTGTCGGCACTGGTAGTTGCGGACCGATACCATTTGACCAATACCGACTTTTGGGTAGTGGAGAGTACGAGTTTAATTTCCTTATCGGCATGAAAAATTTGAAGTGAATTATAAAAAAACTTGCCGAGAGCGTGAGTTAATATCATGTTAAAAAAACAGGCTGTTGCAACGAACTTGCAACAGCCTATAATTTTAGTAACTTGCTTTATCCGACAGATGCACCTGAAGCGATTTCTCCGTCAGTAGTAATAAGTTTTAACTCCTTGCCGATTTTAGCAGCAAGCAGCATTCCCTGTGACTCAATACCACGGATTTTGGCAGGGACTAAATTGGCAACAATTACGATATTTTTGCCGATAATCTCCTCCGGCTTGTAGTAGAGAGCGATTCCTGCTACCAATTGACGGGTTTCCTCGCCGACTTGAATTTGAAGTTTGAGCAATTTATCTGCCCCCTCAACTTTTTCTGCTTGTAGAATTTTGGCAGTTTTGAGTTGAGTTTTGAAAAATTCGTCAATAGTTACCAAACTTGCGACATTTACTTCAACTTCTTTGGGTTTTTCTGCTTTTGCTTCAACTTTTTCCTCAACGATACGGGGGAAAAGTCCGCCGCAATCAGCCATTTTTGAGTTGGCAACTACATTTTTGTCAACATCAAGGGTGCTGATTTTATCACAAACTGCAACGCCCAAGTTTTTCTGTAATTCAGCCATTTTTTCAGGCATAACTGCACTCAAAAGCACAGATACATGGTAAATGGCATTGCAACTGGTGTAAAGAACAGTTTTAAGTTTATCAATTTCACCTTTTTTTGCCAAAGTCCACGGAGCAGTTTTTTCCAAGTAACGGTTTCCTGCACGGACAATATCCATTACGGCATTGATACCGGCATCAAGTTTCATTTCTGCGAGGGCTTTTTCCATCAAGGTTCTGCCATTGCGGGTTACTTCGATAAGTTCTGCTTCGTCCTCGCCTACTGCAACTGCTTCAGGAATAATTCCGTCAAAACTGCGAAGTGTCATTTTCTGAATACGGCTGAAAAAGTTACCGAGGTCATTTGCCAAATCGCTATTGTATCTGGCGGTAAAAGTTTCTTCGGTAAATGAAGCGTCATTACCCGGAGACATCTCCGCAAGCAGGAAGTATCTGAATGCATCAACTCCGCACTTCTCAATCATATCCATGGGGTTAATGACATTGCCAAGTGACTTGCTCATTTTTTCACGACCTGTCAACCACCAGCCGTGAGCAAAAATAGTTTCAGGCATTTCGACATTCATTGCTTTGAGCATAGTCGGCCAATAGACGGTATGGGTAGTCAGAATATCTTTGCCGATCAAGTGCTTTGACGCCGGCCAGTATTTAGCGAACATCTCCGCATCTTTTTTGTATCCGACTCCGGAGATATAGTTAATCAAAGCATCGAACCAAACATAGCATACATAATCTTTATCAAACGGCAGTTCGATACCCCAGCTTAAGCGGGATTTGTGACGGGAAATGCAGAGGTCTTTCAGCCCTTTGCGGAGAAAACCCAAGGTCTCATTAGCTCTGAATGACGGCTGAATGAAGTTCGGATGAGTTTCAATATAATCAATCAACCAATCCTGATATTTGCTCATTTTGAAAAAATAATTTGATTCGACAATTTGAGTAACTTCACGATTACAGTCGGGGCATTTGCCGTCAACTAAATCTTTTTCGGTTAAAAATTTCTCGCAGCCGACGCAGTAGTGACCGGTGAAGTCGCCCTTGTAAATTTCGCCTCTGTCGTAAAGTTCCTGCAAAACTTCCTGTACGACTTTTTTGTGGTCGCTGTTGGTGGTGCGAATAAAGTAATCATTGGTAATTCCGAGTTTTACCCATAATTCTTTGAATCGCTCAACTGTCTCATCGCAATGTTTCTGCGGGTCTTCGTTGCGAAGTTTTGCCGCTTTCTCTACTTTCTGACCGTGTTCATCAGTTCCGGTAAGGAAAAAAGTCGGAATATCGAGTGAGCGGTGAAATCTTGCCAGCACGTCGGCAAGCACGGTTGTGTAAGCGTGTCCGATATGCGGTTTGTCATTAACATAATAAATCGGAGTTGTTACATAAAATTTATCCATAAAAAAGATCCTTTCTCTAAAAAAATTATACTCGTTCAATAATTTACCACGTTTTATATAAATTTCAATAAAAAAAGATAGAAATTTGAAAGATTTTCTTGTGCTTTGCCGATATTGTGCTATATTATGCTGAATATTATACAAAATCAAAGGGGTTATTATGGCAGAATTATTGAAAAGATGTGAAGTTCCCGATTCTATGCAATGGGATTTAACAGTGTTGTATGCAAGCGAAGATGCTTATGAGAGTGATTACGGCAAATTGCCTGCGCTTTTGGAAAAAGTTGTATCATTTAAGGGCAATGTGACGGAGTCGGCTGAAACACTAAAAGCCGCGATCGAAGCAGTTGATGAATTAACCAGACTTGCCGAGAAACTCTATACTTATGCTCACTTGAAATCCGATGAGGATACTTCAAACAATAAAAACAAATCTCGTTTAAACAAAATGGCAACTTATTTTGCGGAAGTATCAGGTGCCACAGCGTTTTTTGAACCTGAAATTCTTGCTTGCAATGAGGATAAATTAAATTCGCTTATCAATTCGCCGGTTTTGGCTTTTTATAAACGCAGTCTGCTTGAACTTTTGCGGGAAAAACCGCACACTTTAAGTGAGAAAGAGGAGCGTATTTTAGGACTTTATTCGGATGTCCTGTCAAACTCTGATGAGGTTTTTTCCGTGTTGAATGATGCGGATATGTCTTTCGGAAAAATTCGAGATGAAAAGGGCAAATCTATCGAACTTTCTCATGGTAATTATCGACTTTTTATGGAGAGCAGTAATCGCAAGGTGCGAGAAAGAGCTTTCAAAAAAATGTTCTCTACTTACAATAACTATCGCAATACTTTCGCCGCGACTTTGGATGGTACAACCAAAAGACACAGCGTAAGTGCGAAGTTGCGGAATTACACTTCGAGTTTGGAAGCATCTTTGGCAGATGATAATGTCTCTTGCGAGGTCTACTTGAATTTGATTAAAACCGTAAAAAGCAAAATACCCTATCTCTCACGCTACTTGAAACTTCGCAAAAAAGTGATGAAATTAAAATCGCTGAATATGTATGACCTCTATAATCCTTTGGTCAAAAATGTCAAAAGCGAATACTCATGGGAAGAGGCTAAAGAGTTGGTCAAAAAGGCTCTTGCTCCTTTGGGTGAAGAGTATGGCAAATTACTGGATCGTGCTTTTGCGGAACGTTGGGTCGATGTTATGGAGAATAAAGGAAAGAGATCAGGGGCATATTCAAGCGGTTGCTATGATTCTTATCCGTATTTGCTTTTGAATTTCAACGGAACATTGAATGATGTTTTTACTCTGGCACATGAATTGGGGCATTCAATGCACAGCTATTACTCAAATAGCAATCAGGAGTTTCATTATGCTTTATACAGTATTTTTGTGGCTGAAGTTGCTTCCATTACCAATGAGTTGCTGCTTTTTGATTATCTTTTGAAAAACTCTGACAATCAGGAACTTAGAGCTTATCTGCTCGGTCAGTTGCTTGATGAAATCAGAGCCACACTCTACCGTCAAACCATGTTTGCCGAGTTTGAACTTGAAATTCATAAACTTGCGGAAGGTAATACGCCTTTGTCAGGAGATCTCTTGTCAGAGTTGTACTTCAAAATAAATAACGACTACTACGGCGAAGTAATTACTAATGCTGATAAGTTAATTGAAATGGAGTGGGCGAGAATTCCGCATTTCTATTATAATTTTTATGTCTATAAGTACGCAACCGGAATGGCGGCAGCGATTCAGTTGTCGCAAAATATTCTGTCAGGCAATAAGGATAAAATCGATGCTTATTTCGGCTTTTTGAAAGCGGGGGACAGCAAAGATGTTTTGGATATCATGCTTGATGCAGGGGTTGACTTGAGCAGAAGCGAACCGATTGAAGCAGCACTTGAATACTTTAATTCGACAGTTATCGAACTTGAAAAACTCCTGTAAATTAATATTGAAAATATTGATGGGATGCAGCCGCTTTTTTAAGAAAGTACTGTGGTTGAATTATGCCAAACTTGTCCTGTAAAATCGCGAGAACGTGAAAGATGCGAAGCATCTGTTTGGTCAAGGTCGCTGACCTTGTGCGGAGGTCGAAGCTATTGTTTTTTTTGTGGGGACTAACGCCGTCCCCACACCCCTACGCAAGGTCAGCGACCTTGACCAAGAAGAGATGCGAAAATTTTTCAAATTTTCACATCTCAAAATTTTTATCCATAGTCATGGACGAAGGCAACAACTTTTTTAAAAGTTTTTGCCTTTCGAAACCTCATTTCAAAAAATCCGTTGACAGGACAAAAGTACGAATGTCCACATAATCAACAAAATTATTTTTTCTGGATTCTT
>JAFTJQ010000021.1 GCA_017456285.1 Lentisphaeria bacterium | reverse complement strand
TTAAGGGTGTAAACAATGCCGAATTGACTGTCGGTGATGACGATATTATCAATGGCAACAAGTTCACTGCTGTTAAACTCAACTTGAATGATGTTGAATTAACTGCAAATACTGTTAAAATTGATATCGATCTCGCAAATATCGCAAGCATCAACGGTGTCAAAGTTAATAATGTCGGCGGTGCTTATGTAGTGTTGACTGCTGACGGCAAGTCTTATGAAATGACCAAAGATGAAGATAATTACATCTCATTCACAGAATTGGCTGCCGGCGGTGACAGCAGTGATGAAAAAGCTGTTATTCACGTTCCGACTCACGCAATTACCGGTACTGAAGATGCTTCAGATTACATCTTCGAAATGGCTGAAGGTACTCAGTCAGTTGATATTAAGAAAGATGCTGAACTCAAGGTCGCAGGTATTGCGAAGAATGAAAATGGCGGTATCACCAATATCACTCTCGCTCAGAATGCTAAATTGACTGTCGGTGACGGTGAGGGTGCAATTGAGTCTCTCGGCAAGTTCACTACTTCAAGCAAGGCTGAATTTACTGCTGGTGATGTTACTGCTACTAACATGAATACCGTCTTGAATATCGGTGCTGATAACAAGGGCAGTATGGATGTTGTTGACCTCAAGGGCGGTAGTAACTCTGTTACTGTCGGCGCTCGCTCAACTGTCGATATGGAAAGCTTGAGCGGTGTAACAAGTTTGAAGATGACTGCAGGTACTTTCACCAAGGGCAATGCAAAGAAAGGTACTGTTGACAAAACAGAGTATACCGATTTGACTGTCGGCGGCGATATTACAGTTGCTGAAATGAACAGCACAATTGCTCTCGGTAATTACAATAAATTGACCGTAAGTGGTTCATTAGTCAATGATGATACCAACGTAGGTACTGCAATTACTGCAGGAAATGATGCTCACATCAACTTTACCGGTGATGTAAACGGTGCTTCAAAGATCACTATCGGTACTGCTTCAAGCTTGACAGCACAGGATATTACCGGTTTGGTCGGCAATAACACCTTGAACTTCGGTAAAGACTCTGTTGTTACTGCAAAGAGCATTAATATGAAAGGCGGACTTGATACTTTGACCATCGGCGTCAATGCTCAATTGAATGTCGCTGAAGATATCAAGGGTATCTACCGCATTACAAGCAGCAAGGATGCCAAGATCACTGTTGATAACATCATCAACAATGTTCAGGCTAATACTTACAACTTCGGCGCTGACAATGAAGTTACTGTCAATGGCGGAATCACTATGAATAACGCTCTCAGAAACAATATCATCGTCGGTAATCGTGCAGATATGACTGTTGCGAAAGATATTGACGGAGTTGCAAGCTTGTCACTCTATGCAGGTACTTTCACCAAGGGCAATGCAAAGAAAGGTACTGTTGACAAAACAGAGTACACCACTTTGACTGTCGGCGGCGATATTATTACCGCAGCTGTAAACAGCACAATTTCTCTCAGTAACTACGGCAAGTTGACCGTAGCAGGTGATGTCTATGCAAGCAACAGCAAGTTCGGTATCACTGTCAAGGGCGGAACTGATGCAAATATCGACGTAACAGGTGCAATGAGCAACATTACTTCAATCAACCTCGGTGCTGACTCAAGCTTGAAAGCAGCGGCAATCAATGGTACTGCTGCAAACAATGCTTTGACTTTCGGCAAGGGTGCAAATGTTGAAGTTAAGGGTGATATTAGCCTCGGCGAAGGAAAAGATTCAATCAATCTCGGAGCTGATGCAACTCTTAATGTTGCCAATATCAACGGTGTTTACATGATTACTACCGGTAAGGGTGCTAAGTTCACTGCAGTTGATTTGGTCAATACTGACGCTGCAAATAATTACAACTTCGGTGCAAACAACATTGTTTCACTCAATGATGTTACTATGAACGATACTTTCAAGAATACTTTGAAAGTCGGTGCAGACAGCGAATTTACCGCTAACAACATTGTCGGTGCTTACAACGTGAATGTCGGCAAGAATGCTAAATTCACCGTAGCTGAAATCAGCGGTACTGAATTTGCTGATATTTACACCATCGGTCAGGATGCTGAAGTTAAAGTTACTGCTTCAATCGAATTGGGTGCAGGTAATGACTCACTCAAACTCGGAGTCGGCAGCGATATGGAAGTAACTAATGGTATCAGCTTCGGCGATGGCAAAGATACTTTGACATTCTCTAAAGATGCTGAACTCAAAGTTTACGGCGGAGTTGTCGCAGGTCTCGAAACTGTCAGCGGTACTGCAAGCAATACTATCTATCTCTACAATGGTGCTTCTATTGAAAATATGGACAGCATCAAGGGTATTGATAAGATCAACGTAATCGAAGTTATCGACTTCGTAAATGCTACTGCAGCTGATAGCTGGGATACCGAATCATTGAGCAACGGAAACAATATGGATACATTCAACTTGAGCGGTAATGAGGAATTCAAAGTTGAGTCTTTGAAGAACATCTCAGTTTCTTACCTCAAAGATGATGTATGGTATGACTTGACCGACGCTTCAATGACAATTGCCGGTGCAACTATGGTAAATGTTTCACTTGATAAGGACTACAAAGGCGAATTGGAATACAATTACAGCATTACAATTGCTTAAGTCTGAAGCAGAGTTGAAATTTAACTTTTAACCTAAACTGTCGCATATTGACACAAACAATGTGCGACAGTTTTTTTGTGCCGTTTTTTTATTAGCAAATTATCGGCTTTTTTGAATAGCGACCAAGGAAAGGGCAAAAAACGGCAAATTCGTCTAAAAATTGCAAATTTTATCAAAAATCATAAAAAAACAGCAAAAAAAATGGTAAAAATCAATTTTAACACTTGTTAAATCGATTTTATGTGTTATTTTATATTCTGAACAGTTTATTTTAATGATTTAATAAAAAGGATTTTTTTATGAGTGATGAATTTAACAACGAAAATGAAGATGTAACCAGTGAAGTTACTCCCGATAACGACTCCCCGATCGTGATGAATGATATCGATGTCGGTATTGAGGATATTATGCATACTGCCTATTTGCAGTATTCATTGAGCGTAAATGTCGGTCGTGCTATCCCCGATGTCCGTGACGGTTTGAAACCGGTTAACCGCCGTATCTTGTATGCGATGAGACAACTCGGCTTGACCAAGTCGCACTCTTATGTAAAAAGTGCGAAAGTTGTCGGTGAAGTAATTGCTAAATATCACCCCCACGGCGACTCTTCTGTTTATGATGCGATGGTGCGTTTGGCACAGGACTTCTCTATGAGAGTGCCTTTGGTGGACGGTCAGGGTAACTTCGGTACCGTGGACGGCGACTCCGCAGCGGCTTACCGTTATACCGAGTGCCGTATGGAGCGCTTGGCGGAGGAGATGCTTGCAGATATTGACAAAGATACCGTCAATATGCTTCCGACATTCGACGAATCAAGTTATGAGCCGGAGGTTTTACCTGCCCGTTATCCGCAGTTGCTGGTTAATGGTACAACCGGTATCGGTGTCGGTATGGCAACCAGCATTCCACCGCACAATTTGGGTGAGGTTATCAATGCGACGATTGCCCTTTTGGACAATCCGCAGGCAACAGTTGACGATTTAATGCAGTATTTGCCCGGCCCTGACTTCCCGACCGGCTCAATTATCATGGGACGTGCCGGAATCAGAAGATTTTACGCAACCGGCCGCGGCAGTGTAAAGGCTCGTGCCAAAGCAGAAATTATTGAAAAAGACGGCAAAGAGCAGATTATTATTACCGAAATTCCGTACATGGTCAATAAGGAACAGACCGTAAAACGCATTGCCGATTTGGTTAATGAAAAACGCATTACCGGAATTTCTGATATTCGTGACGAAACCAGTGACCAGGTCGGTATCAGAATTGTTATTGAAATTAAACGTGGTGCAATGGGCAGCGTGGTTTTGAATCAATTGTATGCTCATACTCCGTTGGAATCAGGTTACGGAGCAATTATGCTCGTGGTTGACCATAACCGTCCGAGAGTTATGAATTTGGTTCAGGTGCTTGAGGCTTATTTGGAACACCGCATGGAAGTGCTTATCCGCAAAAGCAAGTTTGAACTCAAAAAGGCTGAAGCCAGAGCCCACATCCTCGCAGGCTTGCTGAAAGCTTTGGAAAATATCGACGAAGTAGTTAGAATTATTCGTGAGTCCAGAGATAAGGCAACTGCAGGCGAAACTTTGATTGAACGCTTCGGCTTCTCAAAAGTTCAGGCTAATGCGATCCTTGAAATGAGACTTCACCAGTTAACAGGTCTCTCAAGAGAGGAAATTCAAGCTGAATATGATGAACTTATGAAGCAGATTGCTTACTTGAATGAATTGCTCGCTTCCCGTGAAATGCGTTTGGGCGTCATTCGTGCCGACTTGCTTGAAGTGCGTGACAAGTACGCTGATCCTCGCCGTTCAGAGATTACTCTCTCTGAAACTGATCTTGACTATGCGGATTTGATTCCGCGTCACAGCTGCGTAATTACTGTTTCAAATACCGGTTACATCAAGCGTGTGCCGGCTGATACTTACAAAACCCAGCACCGAGGCGGTAAAGGCATTATCAGTATGGAAACTAAAGATGATGACTATGTTGAGCATCTCTTTAATGCCGACAGCCACGATTTGATTTTCTTCTTCACCGACCGTGGTTTCATGTACTGGCTCAATGTGTATGAAATTCCGGAAGGTGCAAGAACCGGCAAGGGCAGGGCAATTGTTAATATGATCAAAGTTCAGCCCGGTGAAAAAATTTGCGCTATGCTTACGGTCAAAAAAGAGGAATTTGAGGACGAAAATAAATTTATCGTTATGGCAAGCAGAGCAGGGTATATCAAGAAAACTGCACTCTCTCAATTCAAAAACTTGCGTAAAGCAGGCTTGCGTGCTTTGGTTATTGAGGAAAATGACGACCTCATCGGGGCGGCAATCAGTTCTAACGGTGATGAAATCATCCTCTCAACCAAACTCGGTATGGCATGCAGATTCGATCAGATTGACGACCAAATCCGTCCGATGGGCAGAACTGCACGCGGCGTAACCGGTATGAGATTCAAATTAAGCGGTGACGAGGTCGTGGCAATGGAGGTTATCCATGAACACGTCGAGGAGCTTGCCGATGATGTCAATGATGACGAAAATGCCGAAATCGCTGAAACTGAAGCAGATGAAGCAATCGTTGCTGATGTTAAAGGGCCTGAAGTATTGGTTGTTACCGATGGCGGTATGGGTAAACGCTCGCTGGTTGCTACTTACAGAAAAACCAATCGCGGCGCCAAAGGCGTGGTCAGTATCCGCTTGAAAGAGGGTGAAACTGTCGTAACATTGCTCCAGATTGCACAGGATGATGAGGTTTTGCTTACTACTGAAAAAGGTCAGTTGGTGCGTATCCGTGCCGCTGAAATCAGAAGTGTCGGACGTGCTTCCAAAGGGGTTAAAATTATGAATCTCAATAAGGGTGATCGAATCACCGGAGTTGCAAAGTTCAAAGAGGTTGAATCCGATGAGAACGAGAATACTGAAAATGCCGCTCCGCAGGAGATTGTAATTGCCAATATTGAAAACCCTGCAGCGAAAGAGAATGTTGAAGCTCAGGAAGTTTCAGAAGATACTGCTGCTGACAATCAGGAATAATTTAATAGATGACCAATTTGGAGTTGCTGCTCAAAAATAGAGAGCTCCCGCTGATTATGGGAATTGTCAAT
Organism: Lentisphaeria bacterium; assembly: GCA_017456285.1. GTDB lineage: Bacteria > Verrucomicrobiota > Lentisphaeria > Victivallales > Victivallaceae > RGIG5270. The sequence goes on along the minus strand of JAFTJQ010000021.1, from coordinate 19,598 downwards.
GCTACTTATGATTCTTTCAGTAACGGCGGAGCTTTCGGAACGGTCGATCAGGCTTTGCAAATGCTTGATGAGGGGGCAGATATTATTGACATCGGCGGTGAATCAACTCGTCCCGGAGCATCTGAAGTTGCATATCAGGACGAAATTGATAGAGTTTTGCCGTTGGTTAAGGGAATTAAAAAGTGCCGTCCTGACGCTGTTTTGAGCGTGGATACTCGCAAAGCAGAGGTGGCAAAGGCGGTTTTGGACGAGGGCGTGGAGATTATTAATGATGTGAGTAATCTCGAGTTTTCTGACAAAATGGCAGAAACGGTTGCTGCATACGGGGCAACGCTGGTACTTATGCACTCAAGGGGCAATCCGCAGACTATGAATGACTTGTGCGGCTATGATAATTTGATTGCCGAAGTAAAAAACAGTTTGCTTGCAAGTATGAAAAAAGCCTTGACAGCAGGGGTAAAAAAAGAGCATATTTGGATTGACCCCGGTTTGGGTTTTGCGAAAACTGATGAGCAGAATTTTGAACTTTTGCGGGAGATTAAGCAACTCAAAGAGATTGCACCGATTTTAATTGGGCACTCACGAAAAAGGTTTATAAGAAATTTTTTGAATATTGAGACAAGTGAAGCTGATTTCGGAACAGCGGCAGTTTCAATTTATGCGATGATGCAGGGGGCAGATATTCTGCGAGTGCATAATGTAAAAAATACTTACGAGGTTTTGAAAATATTTAGAAAGTGCAACAGTTATGAATAATATCATTGAGATAGAATTTTTATTTCAATATATCCGTCCGCTGCTGGAGATATTGATTTTGAGTTTTTTAATTTACAAAACTCTCTATTATCTTCGCGGTGCGAGGGCATCATTTGTGCTGGCGGGATTAGTATTGATGCTTATGACGATGACATTGATTGCCCGATTTCTGCATTTTGACGTTATTAACGGCTTGCTTGACGGCTTGTGGACGATTATTGCTTTGGCGGTGATTGTGATTTTTCAGCCTGAATTGCGTAGAGCCTTTGCTCAACTCGGAACTTATGCTTTCAGCACCAAAAGCAAACAGCGTGAGAGTATCAATGAACTTGTTTCCGCTGCGGATAATTTATCGCATAATAAAATCGGTGCTTTGATTGTGGTTGAGGGCAAAATTCAAATGCAGGCAATCGTAGAGGACGCAATCGAACTTGATAATAAGGTGCTGGCAATTGAACTTGAATCAATATTTTTTCCGAATGCTCCGATGCATGACGGGGCAGTAGTTATCAGAGATAATCGAATTATTGCCGCCAGAGCGGTATTGCCGATAACTCGTGATAGAAATATCCCGAAACGCTGGGGTACCCGTCATCGGGCGGCAATCGGTATTACCGAGGAGACTGATGCGGTGGTATTGGTAGTTTCCGAAGAAACCGGAGTTATCAGTGTGGCGGTCAGAGGGCATTTATGGCGGAATATTCCTTTCGAAAAATTGCATGAAGTGCTTGAAATTCTGATTATCAGAAATGGAAGTGATTCTGAAGTTGAAAAATTATTGGGGCGTGAAAGATTATGAGTTTCTGGGTAAAATTATTCAAAAAAGATATTTTACGCAAGGTGGTTGCGTTGTTTTTTGCAATTCTGCTCTATTGGACAATGACTTCTAAAAACGGAGTTGAAGAGATGTTTGATAATGTCAGAATTGATATTCATTATCCCGAGGGAATTGTCAATGTAGAGGATAAAGAGTATTATGTAAAATTGTATTGCTCCGGCAGTAAGCACATGCTCGATACCTTGCATAACACCGGGCTTAAAGGAAATTTTAAGGTGTCGATAAAAAATTATGTCGAGGGCGTTCCGTACACCATTAAATTATCACCTGATGACTTCAAAGTGCCGTTGGGAGTAACGGTCGGACGTGTTGTGCCGGATGAATTAGTATTGAATTTAGAGCCGAGAATCAGCAGAACTGTGCCGGTAAAACCGTATTACGATGATAGTAAACTCAAGGAGGATTATTTAATTAAAAATGTGACGGTTACTCCCGAAGAAGTAAATATTGTCGGACCGGCTTCTGCAGTAAATGCACTTAGTGAGATCAAAACCATGGAGATTCCGCTTGATAACTCGATTACAGATAATTTTGATTATACGGTAAACTTGGCAGGGCCGGAGAATTTAATTGTTAATCCGAGGGTGGTAAGTTGCCGCTTGACGGTTGATAAGGAGTTTACTGTCAAAGAGATGAATGATGTGCCGATGGCAATTCAGATGCGTGGGGGGGATCAGGAGTTTAAAATAAAATTGGACAAAACAGCTGTCAATGTACAATTGTACGGCAGTAGAAGTGATCTTGAGAAAATCGGTTATAATCAAATTTATGCCTTTATTGACGGTGCAAATTTGAAGCAAAAGGGCGTTTTTGATTTGGAAGTAAAGTGCTTTATCGATAGTGACGGTAAAGTGGAAATTCGTGATATAACTCCGAAAATTATTCGGGTGACGGTAAAATAAAAAAGGTCGGTTATGGCAGAAGATATAGAAAAATTAAAATTCAAAATTGGTTATACTTTTAATAATCGTGCCTTGTTGAAAGAGGCTTTAACTCATCGCTCCTATGCAGTTGAAAATAATCTTGATTATGATAATCAGCGTTTGGAATTTTTGGGCGATGCGGTGCTTGAGATTATTCTGACGGAGCATCTTTTTAAGCTATATCCCGATGAGAATGAGGGAAATATGACCAAAATGCGTTCTGCCTTGGTGCGAGAAGAGGCTTTAGCTAAATTTTCTTCAGAGATGAGTTTTCCTGATTTTATGTATTTGGGCAAGGGTGAACTTGAAAATCACGGACGCGAACGTTATTCGACAATCGCTGATTTATTTGAAGCAATTGTCGGTGCTTGGTATCTGGATGGCGGATTTGAGTCGGTTAAAAAGTTTGTGATTGAGTTGATTGAGCGTGATTATCCGAATCCGAGATCGTTATTGATTTACCTCAATCCCAAAGGTTCTTTGCAGGAGTATGCCCAGCGAACTTATGGGACTACTCCGAGTTATCAGGTGCTTCAAACAACCGGGCCGGAGCATGATTTGATATACGAGGTTGAGGTTAAACTGAATGGAGAAACCGCTGTCGGATTTGCTCCCAGCAGAAAAACCGCTGAAACCCATGCCGCCGCAGAGTTATTGAAAAAATTGAACATAAATCAAGATTAATAATGAATATTTTTAGTGAAAATATTGTTTTTGGGTGCGGCGGGCGATTTCAGCTTTGGTCGAAAATTCCGGAAAAATTCCGATCTGATGTCGTACTTTTAGTTTCGGAGAGATTGAAAAATTCTGGTAAATTGAGTGACTTTTTACCGATTGATTCGCTTGAAATAATTGCTGTACCAAGTATGGAACCGACGATTTCAATGGTTGAAAAGGTGCGTGAAAAAATCGGCAGTAGAGAGATTTCGGCATTAATTGCCATTGGCGGCGGAAGTGTGATTGATTGCGGCAAAATGGCAGCAATTTATTTGGAGCAAAGCAATAAAATTCACTCGATGAGAGAGTATTTTGAGGGGAAATATCAGTTGCAGCCGAGAGAGAGAATTTTTTTCGCCGCATTGCCGACAACTGCCGGAACAGGAGCTGAAGTAACCAATAATGCAGTAATTATTGATGATGTCACAGCGGTAAAAAAATCGCTTCGAGATGACTCTATGATTGCCGATTTGGCATTGATTGACCCGGAATTAACCTATGATTGCCTGCAAAAAATCGTGGCGGCAAGCGGTTTGGATTCATTGACTCAGGCAATCGAATGTGCAATAAGCAGAAAAACAACTTGTGAAACCCGTCGAATGGCAAGTGAGGCTTTTTTGAAGGTTTTGGCAAATTTGGAAAGTGCTTATTCAGGCGACAAAGAGGCAAAAAATATTATGGCTTATGCGACCACTTTGGGCGGAGTTGCTTTCCGTATCGGCGGACTTGGTGCTGCTCACGGCTTGGCACATCCGATTGGCTCTTTGCGGCATATTGCCCACGGCGAAGCGTGTGGAATTTTGTTGGAGCATATTTTGAGAATCAATATTGAAGCCGTCGATAAACTTGCAGGGGAGTTGGGCTTCGCTTCAGGCAATGAACTTATTGAAAAAATTGTTGCTTTGCGTAATAAATTAGGGGTCTCTGATAATTTCCGAAAATATGACATAAAGCAGGAAGATTTTGCATTTATTGCCAAAAATTGTCGTTCAGGCAGTATGAGTTGTAATCCTGTGGCAATGAGAGATGAGGATATTTATGAATTGCTTACAAAAATCTGTTGATAAGAAAAAAATTCTGGTCGTCGGGGCAAATTGTGCTTGGCAGAAGGTGTTGATTTTTGACGCTTTTGCTGAAAATAAAATCAATCGTGCCAAAGAAATTTATCAATTTGCCAGCGGAAAGGGGATTAATTTTGCCAGAGCGGCAAAAATTTATGGTAAATTTGAGCCGCATGCATTGCAGTTTATTGGCGGAATGGCTGGGGAGGCTATTTTGAAAGATCTTTCTTTGGAAAATATTGAAACTGCAAATGTTACAGTTGAGGGAGAGACTCGAACTTGCACGACCTGCTTGAATAGAGCCGGCGGCACGACAACTGAAATTATTGAACCGTCGCCGTCTGCAAGTGCGGAGAATATAGCAAACTTTTTTGAATTTAGCAAAATTTTGCTTTCGGAGCCAGAATTTAGTGCGGTGGCAATTTGCGGAACTTTAATTAATGGGGTTTCGACAGATTTATACTTCGATATTGCAGAGAATGCCATTAGAAATGGAAAAGTTTTATTACTTGATACTTATCGTAATATGGAAAAAGTTTTTGAGCTTAAAAGTAATTCAGTAATTTTGAAAATAAATCGAGATGAATTGCAGGAGTTGACCCATTTGAATGATGTTAGCGAAGCAATGCTTAATTTAATTAACCGCTATAATTTCGGTGCAGTTTTGATTACCGACGGAGCAGAAAAAAGTTACCTTGCAATTAATGACGGTAAATTTTATGAGTTTGAACTCCCCCCTTTGGACAAAGTCCTTAATCCCATCGGTTCGGGCGATACAGCAAGCGGAGTTTTTTTGTCAGAATATTTGAGTTCAGGAAATTTAATCGAATCAGCAAAAATTGCTTTGGCGGCGGCGTCGGCAAATTGCCGAAGTGTTAAATGCGGAGAGTTTGAACTTGATTATATGTCAGAGTATGCCGGGAAAATAAGAGTCTATGAAAGATAAAAAACTTTTTAATCCCGAGAACTTTTTTTCTCAACGTAAGTTAAAAATGTGGCAAAGTTGCCAAAGAGAATATTTTTTGCATTATTACGCTGCTTACGGCGAGTATGACGCCGCGGTAAGTGACGAAGATGATTTTCACATTCATCTGCTTAAATCGATAAAGACCGAGGACGAATTTATCTCTGCAATAGTTGTTGAATCCTTGAAAGAACTTTTTGAAGCCCATGTGAATATTGAAAATTTGCCGAAATTGTTGCTCAATAACTTTAATAAAGATTGTAATAATATGCTTCTGGGCGAGTTTGAGTTTGACCATAAGTGTCCATTGCTTTTTGATTTTTATTATGGGGGTAATGGGACGATTGAGGAACTTTTCTCAAAAATTCGGGAGCGGTTGATCAAGTTCGGCACTAACTTGGCGGACAACGAATTTTTCCGCAAACTTTTTTATCGGGATAAACTCAATTTTTATCCGATTGAAGATGAAGCACCGTCAATTTCAATCGGTAATTTGGTGGTTTATGCGGATTTGTTGGCGTTGATAAAAGATGGTAAAAATTTTTATTTTTTGAGTTTCAAGCGAGATGATTTAGATTTTATCCGCTTTTTTCATCTCTACTACGGAGTTCATAAATTGCACTTGCAAGCTGATTGGATCAAAACGCTGGTGCTGGATATTCATAGCGGAGAAATTTCTGAACTTGCCGATAAGCAAACTCCGATTTCTGAAGTAATTGCTTATATTTCAAACTCTTATAGTGAAATTCCTAAGTTGGATTGTACCGCGGATTTCCGTGCTTTTCCTAAAGTAGATGATGAAAAGCAATGCCTTAACTGCCGTTTCAAAGAACTTTGCTGCTAAAACTTAAAGAATTATCCTCCTTCGCCAAAGGCTATGGAGGACAGGGGAATTATGAATTACGGCAGGTGTCGCTCTTTTGGAGCGACTACATTCGAGCCTGACGGCTCGTAGGCTGGATGCTTCGCATGATAGTCATCACGCTCTGCATGACGGTTATATATTGTGCCACGGAGACAAAGACAACCCCACCGTTATTCAGAGCGAAGCGAAGAATTCAGAAAAAACAATCGTATTGATTATGAGGACATTCGTACTTTTGTCCTGTCAACGGCAAGGAAGAGGGGGAATACAAAGGGGGAGAGTAGCTTGGAGCAATTTAGCGACAAGTGGCAATCTCCCCCGTTGTGTGGCAACTCGTGGCAAAAGATTTAAGTTGTCATTCCGCAAAAAAGCGGGAGGACAACTTGAAAATTTTGCCACATTTCAAGCAATCACCAAACCGCCATATCACACACACTCAAATTACAATTGTCCAGCCTGATGGCTGGTTGCTGGGGTGTGGGGAGTGCAATCAACTCCCCACAAAAAAAACAATAACTTCTACCAACGCAGTCATGACCTTGCAACGGCAATTCCATGCCGTCATGCATCTTCGTATTTGTTATTTTGAATAGAGATTCAAGTGAATTTTCCGTGCTGTAATTTTGCTTAATTGCTCATCATTTAATAATTTGCCCATTGTGCCGCCCATGCTTTTGATCGCAGTTTGATATTGATGCCGCAGCTCACTTTCTTTAAGCCAAGATTTTTGGGAGACAACCTTATTTAGGGCAGCAACAACTTCATTGGCAATTGAACTATAAAATTCTGTGATTGTCTCCATTGAGAATTCACAATTTTTTTTGCACTCATGGTATTTCATCATGGCATTAATGTACAGCATTTCAGTTCTCGGATAGTGTGAGCACATTAAATTCCACGGCTCTCCGTCAGGGAGTGTTTTATCTCCGCTGTCCCGAAAATCAGTGCGTAACAAAACTGCCGGCATATCAAGCATTTTTGCAAAACAAAATTCCACCACCGTACCTGAATCCAAATCGGTACCGTCAAAGTTTGCCAAAATAATATCACAATTGCAGAGCATTTCAAAGTCCGCATCTCGAATGCTTTGAGAAGTGCGATTGGTAACTTCGCTCTCTCCATTTTGCGGTAAGATAACTTGATAATTACCGCGAGAAGCAGTTTCTATGGCTTGAGCGAGTAAAAAATTTCCGCCCAAATCCTTTGCATCAAAAAGGTCGCCTGCAAAATAGATTTTTAATCTGTCATTAGTAGTATTATTCATAGTTGCAATTATTGTATTTACTTTAATAGTTCAACTAATTCGTCCTTGAGGATGATAAGCCCGTACTCGCAAAATTCTCCGCCGTTTTTCAGGTAAGCACCGACACTTTTTCGCATAGAACTATCCCACGGACGCTTGTCAATATCGGCAACTGTGCCGCGGTGAATGTCAAAAACTCGCCACACAACCTCATTTGTCTGGTCACAGCCATCCATTCGGTAAATGTGACCAAGTTGCTGAAATTTTGCTAAATTCCCATTGGGATTAAGTTTGGCGAAAGTCGGGTCGAGGATCCATGAGTAGCAGACAACTGCTTTGTAATCAACTTTTTGTGATTCAAAAAAATCTCTCATTTGCCGCAATGAGTCAATACACCCCTCTCTCGTCAATCGCCCGTTTGCAGGGATATGGATATTGATTGCTTCATCATTAAAAGAAAAAAGTGCATCTCGGCGATTTTCAGTAACCTTTTCAATTCTGATTGAACCGTCGGGATTGGCAAAACAAGCGATTTTGCTCTCGAATTTGTGTCGGCGATTGCACTGTAAACGTCCGAATTGCAGAACTTCCCCGGTGAAAATTTTTCGCTCCCACGGGTAAACATCAATATCAACTCCGGCGACAGTGCCGTTGGTTTCGGCTAAACTTTTTTCAATCCACAAACTTATATCTTTTTTGATCTCCTGAAAATGGATTTTTGAATAGTTTCTATCTTGATAAATTCGCTCCATTTCGGGATAGAGAGAGATTAATAAAATCAGGACAAAACGTCTTACATCCGCAGAAGAGAAAATAGATTCCACTTCCTCTACCGGTAATTCCGGCATAGTGATATATTTATCGACCAAATCGGGCGAGAGTGAATTAAAAAAACTCTCGTTTTGGGCGATATATTCTTGCTTAATTCCTAAATCGCTTGCGTATTCAACAAATTTATTCCAACTTATCATTTTTACTCTTGATTGTTATTTTTTTACATCATTTTAGCAAGCAAATCTTCTTTGCTCAATGGTGATACATAGCTTGCCGGAATATCCAAAATGGTGAAAGCACCGCATTTCCCCTCATCGACAAATTTTTTCAAAGCTCTGGCGTATGCTGTAAGCACTTGAGCAGTCGCTTCGGGATTGCTTCCCCACTGGCAACGGTATTCAATCAAAGCACCATTGCCGTCACCGGTAGTTGATGATGAAACTACGCAGCCATCATGCGGGAAACCTTTGAATTTCTCATTGAGTTCTTCTTGTGTAACGAAATTTACCGTGGTTTTGTATGGGGCAAAGTAACCGGGCATTGATTTAATCTGTGCCTCAATTTCCGCAGGATTTGCTCCATCCTCTAAAACCACGAAGCATTCACGGCTGTGCATGTCGCCTGCTGAAAACTCAGGATTTTCGCCGTTTCTTACTTTGTCGATAGCCTCGGTGATTGCATGAGTGTACTGACGGGCATCTTTAACCCCTTTGATAGTTCTGATTGCATCGGAGTGTCCCATGCTTAAACCGCCTTTCGGACCGAGACCGTAAAATCCGTATGCTCTCGCTCCGACCAAATAAGCATTTGCCAAAACTCTTTCAAGTGAAAAAATTCCGGGATCCCAGCCCAAAGAGATAATTGCAGGACGGTTTGCTTTTTTAGCGGCTTCATCGATTTTAGCATAGTAAGCAGGTAGGCAACTGTGATTATCAAAACTGTCAATAGTTGGGATATACTTGATAATTTCAGGAGTTTGTTTATCCAAATCGCTTTTTGAACCGCCGCAGAGAATAGCGACATCAGCTTGCAATTCGGCTTGCCACTTGGCTATTTCACGCACATCCACTACGGGAACATCTTTTACTTCTGCTTTTACACGTTCGACTGAACGGCTGGCGATTGCCACTAATTCCATATCCTGATTTTTTGCAATTGCTTTTTGTACCCCACGACCGACATTGCCGTAGCCAATGATTACGATTTTAATTTTTTTCATAATATTAATTCTCCTGTTTTGTAAAACATTGTTTATAAAAATTCTTTATTAATTCCCAATAATTTTCGTGCAGCTGAAATTGAAAATTTTTCAGTTCTGCCAGATTAATTTTTTCCACATAAAATAAGTCAAGCTCGTGGAAATGGATAAATGAGTAGATAATATCGGAATTATTGTCGCCATTGGCAAAGGCAATTCCGAATTTCTGCTGTTTAATTTTGCCCCAAACCGGTTTGTCTTCAAAATAATCTTGAATTTGATTGTTGTTTGCTTCGGCACGTTTGATGAAATCGTCTGATTGATAATTGCTTGAGCGGCGGAAGATAATTTCACCCTCATGGTTTATCCATAATAGATCTGTGATAGCTTTATTTGCCTCATCCGTAGTAACCGATTCGCGAATTTTATTCAAGTCAATAATCAAAGTCAGCACCCCGATTAATTGCTTGTTGCGGTCGGTAATCGGCAATTCGAGATAGTTTACAAATTGTTTCAAGTGTTTATCGTAGCAGGGGATACTGAATTTTATCTCATCCGTAAGTTTTGTCCGATTAAAAAATTTATTGGTTTTTGCCGGGCAATTGTGTCGGCAGTAATGGAAAATATTGCCGTCCGCCAAAGTTAATTTAATTCCCAAAAGCAACTGATTCTGCTCAAAAATCAAGTCAGTAAGAAATTTTAATTTGTGGAAATCATTCTCTTCATCTTTCAAACTTCCGTCTTTGTTGAGATAGAGTAATGCAGAAATATTTGCAATCTGCTGCATTGAATTGCCGAGATTATGGATGGCATTGGATGAATTTTCCAATTTTCTGATACTATTGACCAACTCAATTAACTCCTGATTCTCTAATTGGTGCTGTCTGGGCATGATGAATTTTTGAATCAAGTAGTTGTAACTTAAACTGACAAATGCTGCTGCAATTCCCAAAAAGGCAATGATTATGACAAATGCCGTGTGCCGTTTGCTCCAGCGGATGAATTTGCTTAAAAAATTATCACTTCTGGCACTGACCGCATGAAAATTCAAATATTTTCGTATATCCTCCGCGAGTGCAGAAATTTTCTGATAACGGTGTTTGGGGTTATTTGCCAAAGCCTTTTTGATTACGGCAATTAAATCTCGGCTGACTCTGAAGTTGAATTTGTGCTTAAATGAAGCGTGTTTGCCCTCGTGGATTTTGCTGATAATCTCATCCGCACTTTGTCCGTCAAAGGCGTTTTTCAAAAATACCAGCTTAAAAAGCACTGCCCCGATTGAAAAAATATCCGCTCTCTGGTCGGTGTATTCGCCTTTGATTGCTTCGGGAGATAAATATCCCGGAGTACCGACGAGTTTGTCTGGTTTCTGCCAATTCGCTTGATTAAATTCATTATCGACGATGAAACGAGCGAATCCCCAATCGGTTACAAAAACTTCATGAAATTCTCCGATCATGATGTTTTCGCCCTTTAAGTCGCAGTGCATAATGTTTTTGCTGTGAGCGTAGGCAAGGGCATCGCAGACATCGAGAATGATTTCCAATCTTGAGCGAAGCGACTTCTCCTCGTCGAAGCTGTCAATTCCCTCTGATTGATAGTTAAAAATAATCTTATTCAAATACTCATCCAAACTCTGCCCGTGTACCAATTTCATCGCCATAAAAAGGTTGGAATTTTCATCACTGTTGAGGGAGTAAACCGGTACAATTCCGGGGTGGTCGAGTTGAGCGGTGATTTTTGCCTCTGAAATAAAGTTTTTGCGGTATTTCTCATTGCCGGCAAATTCACTTCGCAACGTTTTAATGGCAACCAATCGCCCCAGTGTTTTGTCAATTGCACTATAGACCAACCCTTGACCGCCCTCGGCAAACTTGTAAACAAAGTTGTAATTTTTATTAACGTCATTCAAGTCACCTTGGTCAAGCTCGTTTTTCTCCACTTCAATTAAATCGGTGCTGATAATCTCATGTTTGATAAAATCATCAATATTTTTACGTTTTTTGAAGAAACGGGAGAAAATATTTGAACGCTTAATATTTGATTGAGTTTTACTGATTTTTTTTAGTGGACGGGTGTCTGCCTCGTTAGGAAAATTCCCCGGGGCTTCGTTTGAAGTTTTATCTTTTTTCGTATCGTTTGACATAACACCCTCGATAATTTTATGAAATACGCCATAATATACCTTAAAAACGTTAAAATTCAAGTAAAAAAAGTAAAAAAATACTTTACTTTCTCAAAAACATTGCTATATTATAATAAAGTGCACCCGTAGCTCAGTTGGATAGAGCGTTCGCCTCCGGAGTGAAAGGTCGTGGGTTCGACTCCCGTCGGGTGTACCATTTTTTTTTGTTTTGAAAAAGGATAGGCTTGTTAAAATTGACATCTCGTGTACCTCAAGTACACTTCGGTCAATTTATAACTTCGCCTCTCGCATTTTCAAAACAAAAAAAATACTACAGTTTAGTTTTTATTTTTCATTAGTTTTTTGCAGTATTCGCTCTCGCTCAAACCTTTTTTATCGGTATACAAAGTTTGGTGATTTGTGAAAAAGGATAGGCTTGTTAAAATTGACATCTCGTGTACCTCAAGTACACTTCGGTCAATTTACAACTTCGCCTCTCGCATTTTCAAAACAAAAAAAATACTACGATTTGTTTTCTAATTTTTATCAATTCTTTTTTCAGTGTTCGCTCTCGCTCAAAAAAATTTTTTTGGTGGGATTTGCTTATTGGGATTTGAAAAAGGATAGGCTTGTTGAAATAAAAAAAATAAATTCTATTTTGATCTTATTTGCATTTTCTAAAACTCCGATTATATTAATTGTAGCGGTAATTTAATAAACGTTACGAGTATACTACCATGTTAGAGGGCTGGCGTTTTTTACAATTACCGTTATTTCATGATTTTTTATATGTGGGTCGGGATAGGTTGTAAATTTTTTTTAAGATGAAGAAATTTAATTTTACTTTAATTGAGTTATTGGTTGTTATTGCTATTATTGCGGTCCTTGCCGGAATGCTGCTTCCGGCTCTTAACAAGGCTCGCGAAAAAGCACGGGCAATTTCATGTAATTCTAATTTGAAACAAATCAGTATGGTTTATCTTTTTTATGCGGATGATTATGATGATTTTTTGCCGTGTCGGGATAATTTACGAGGAGGATTCACTCCTAATGGGGTTGCAATTGACGCAAAAAACTGGCTTGACGGAGTTGTTTTATATTACTTGAATCGGGAAAATGCTTCGGAAAAAGCAGTGAAAGTTCTTCGATGTCCGAATGAAAATGCTACTATGGATATTACAACTAATTACGGCTTAAATTATTTGATTGCTATTCAAAAAGTTAACGAAGTTTCGCACGGAGTGAGAATCAGCCGTTTCTCAAATTCTGCCCAAACCTCTATGCTGGTTGAAAATTATGGGCATTTGTGTTACGCCTGTGATGTGATCAATGAGTCCCGCACCCATGTTACGGGTAATATTGCTCCGAATCGTGCTGCATATTTTCGTCACAATGAGCGGGCAGGAGTTGCTTTTTTAGATGGTCACATAGAAATGCGGACTCTGAAAGAAATTCCTTGTTCGGAAAGTTATCCTGATGAAGACGCAGCAACTCTGCAAAATACATATTTTAATAATGGCAAAATAGATCCTGCCGGATCGACCATAAATGGGTTGTAATAAGCAACTCTAATTGCGCAACATTTTATTTTCATTATTTCGAGGGGATATTAATTGATAAATCAAATGAGGTAATTAAACTGCGAGTGTCGTTCCATGTTTATTTTTGAATATACTCTATCGTCTCCCCCACTACGATACACACAAAAAAACCTCCGAAGTTTTGGCTTCGGAGGTATCTCGAAAAGAGACTTAAAATGAAAAAATATTATTACTTGATTTACATCAATTACATATCTTTCAAAGCTGCTTTGCGGCTCAAACGAATCTTGCCTGAATTATCAATGTCGATAACTTTGACTGTGATTGTGTCGCCCTCATTGCAGATGTCAGTGACCTGATTTACACGGTAATCTGCCAATTCAGAGATGTGGAGCAATCCCTCAATTCCCGGAAGAACTTCGACGAATGCACCGAAATCACGGACGGTAACAACTTTGCCGCGATAGATTTTGCCGACTTCTGCTTCTGCGGTTGATTCCAGAACTCTCTCATGTGCCGCATCCAAGTGTGCCTTGTCGCTTGCCATGATTTTAACTGAACCGTCATCCTCAATATCAATACTTGCACCGGTTTCTTCGGTGATTGCACGAATATTTTTGCCGCCCGGACCGATCAAAGCACCGATTTTGTCGGGGTTAATTTTGATTTCGAGCATCTGCGGAGCTCTGGGACTTACCTCTGCTCTCGGAGCAGGGATACAAGCTTCGATTACATCCAAAATCTGCAAGCGCGCTTCACGATTCTGCTGCATTGCCTGACAGAGCAAGTCGATTGAGATACCGGGGAGTTTCAAGTCAAGCTGGAATCCGGTGATTCCGTCACGGGTACCGCAAACTTTGAAGTCCATATCGCCGAAGTGGTCTTCTGCACCGAGAATGTCGGTCAAAATAAGTGATTGTGAACCGTCTTCGCTGGTGACAAGACCGCAGGAGATACCTGCAACGGGAGCAGTAATCGGCACACCTGCGTCCATAAGTGCCAAAGTTGCACCGCAGACACTTGCCATAGAGGTTGAACCGTTTGACCCCATAATTTCAGATACACAGCGGACAACATACGGGAAATCTTTCGGAACGACCTTTGATACTGAACGCTCTGCCAAGTCACCGTGACCGATTTCACGGCGTCCGGGACCTGAAATGCGACCGACTTCGCCGACACTGTAGTTCGGGAAGTTGTAGTGCAAGTAGAAACGCTTATTGGTAAAACCTTCACCGTTGGTAATATTGTCAGACATGAGAGAATCTTTCTCATTGCCGAGGGTTGCAATTACCATTGCCTGGGTCTCGCCGCGTGAGAAAAGACTGCTGCCGTGAACTACGGGGAGAACTGCAACTTCAGCAGAAAGCGGACGGATATCGAAAATACCACGACCGTCCTGACGGTAATGTTTCTCCAAAATCAAACGGCGGGTAACGGTGCGGAAATAGTCATCAAAAGCAGTATTGGTATCACGATTGAAGTCTTCTTCCTCCATTTCAGCAAACTGCGGACGGATTGCTTCACGCATTGAAGCAAGCAATTCATTCATTGCTACGATACGGTCATTTTTGCCGGGGATAGTACAAACTGCTTCGATAGTCGGAGCGCAGTAATCCTGCAAAGCTTTAACCAAAGCCTCATCAACGAGGTGGAGGGTCGGTTCTTTTTTGACAACATTCATCAAGCGGGCAAGTTCATTCTGGGCTTCGCACTGAATTTTGACCATTTCATTAGCGAGGTACATTGCTTCGCCGAGTTCTGCTTCGGTACAGAATTCTGCTTCACCCTCAATCATGATTACCTTGTCAGGCAAACCTGCATAGATCAAATCAATGGTGCTTACTTTCATCTGCTCGGTGGTTGGATTGACAACCAATTTACCGTCAACTTTGCCGACACGGACTGCTCCGATCGGGCCTTGGAAAGGCAAATCAGAGAGGCAAAGCGCAGTAGATGCACCGAGAATTGACAATACGTCAGGCTCGTTAACTCCGTCTGCACTCAAAAGCAATGCAGAAATTTGAACTTCATCAAAAAATCCTGCGGGGAATAACGGACGCAACGGACGGTCGGTAACACGGCAGGTAAGAATTTCTTTGTCTGTCGGACGGCCTTCACGTTTGCCGTAGCCGCCGGGGAATTTACCTGCTGCACTGAATTTTTCACGATAATCGACTTGAAGCGGGAAGAAGTCCTGTCCGGGTTTCGCATCACCTGAACAGACTGCTACCATTACTGTGGTGTCGCCCATGCGGACTACACATGAACCATTTGCCAATTTGGCGATTTTGCCGCTGGATATTTCCACCGGACGACTCTCATCACCGAGAGTAAAAACTACTTTTTGTTCTGCCATAACATTTATTCCTTCTGTTAGTGTTATGAATTTTTAATTAATTACGGCAGTTTGTCTGATAAGTCAAATTGTGAGTATCGCGGAATCGCGTTATAAAAAGGCAGCCAATCTCATTTTAGCCCCAAATAATATTTTCAGGAGTTATCACCTGCCCCCAGCCGTCTTTTTATAACGACCCGACTCCACAAAAAGTTAGTTATCAAACAAACAACCACCTTTCTATAATATACTATAAATATTAAAAAATGCAAAAAAAATATTAAAAATACTTGCAAAAAAAGAAAAAATATGCTATAATATTAACAACTTATCAATAATTTTAGTCAAAAAAACAAAGGAGAAAGAAAATGAAATTCAGAATTTTTGTATTGTTGTCAATTGTTTTAAGTTTGAACTTAATTGCCGCAGAGGAAAAGGCTTCACAGCAAATCCCTCCTGCTGTAACCCCGGTTGAAAAATATACTCCGCCGCAACTCTCAACTCCTGATTCATGGACAATGGTTGTTGTGCCTGATACACAAGCTTATGTTGCCCGTCGCCGCAATCAGGGGGCATTGGATTTGATGTTTACCTGGATTGCCGAGAATGTAAACAGAATGAAAATTCAGCAAGTTGTACACCTTGGAGATATGGTTGATGTAAGTCAGCAATTAGTTACCGGCAAAGACGGTACTTACCAGAGCGGAGCAGAGCAATGGGCGGCAATTTCCAAAGTTTTTGAGAGATTAGATAATGTCGTTCCTTATGTCCTTACTACCGGCAATCATGATTACGGTTGGCGTAGTGCAGAAAACAGAAGCTGCAACTTGGATAAATTTTTCTCCACAGGACGCAATGATAAATGGAAAAATGTTTTAGTCGGCATGGGACAAAACGCTTTCGGGCAGCTTACTCTCGAAAATGCCGCTTATGAATTTACTACCCCCAATGGGCAGAAAATTTTGATTGTTTCCGTCAATTTTGCTCCGACTGATGAGAATTTGGCATGGGCGAAATCGGTTTTCAGCAATAAAAAATACAAAAATCACTTCGGAATTTTGGTCACACACTCTTATTTGCGAGCATTGCGGCATAAGGGAAGACTCGAAAAAGAGAGTTATGTACTCAATAAACAAGGCGGAAATGAAGGAGAAAAAATCTTTCAGAAATTGGTAAAAAATACTACGAATATTCGTATGGTTCTTTGTGGACATATTAGTGCGATTGATAATTGGAATGGTTGTGTAAACTATGAAGTCAGCGTGAATGATGCAGGTAAAAAAGTTCATGAAATCCTCTTTGACCCGCAGGCTTTAGGCGGCGGCTGGGGCGGTAACGGCGGTGACGGCTGGCTCAGACTTATGGAATTTGACAAAGATATGAAGCATGTAAAGGTAAAAACTTTCTCGCCTGTTTTTGCTTATTCGCCATCAACTCAAAATTTAGCATGGCATACTGCTCCATTCAACGAATTTGAGTTTGATATTGACTAATTATGTATAAAAATATTTATGATTTTATCTCTCACAATTGGGGGATAACAGAACAAATATGTACGGAAGAAAAAGGCGATGTTATTGCATTGCCTTTTCCGTATAATTCTCCCTGCGGTGGAGATGGGTTCAAGGCATTTTTTTATTGGGACACCTATTTCGCCTGTCGCGGACTTCTGGCGCAAAATTTCTATCAAATGGCAGAAAATAATCTAAAAAATTTTATCTATGAGGTTAATAGATTCGGTTTTATTCCTAACATGAATAGAGTGTTTAGCTTAAATCGCTCACAGGCACCTTTTTTTGGGGCATTGATAGAACTTTTTATCCCTTACAAAAAAGATGATAAAACATTTTTAGCTGAAATGGCAAAGGCATTGGAGAAAGAATTAAAGTTTTGGACAGAAAATCGTTGCTTCGAAAATGGACTGTTTCATTATGGTTCAAACTCTTCCAATGAGGGAAAAATTAACTTTTATGACAAAATTGCAGTACCGAGAATAGGTTGCAATCCCAATATTACCGAAACAGAAAAAATCAAACAGGCAGAAGCTTTTTTGGCAGAAGCGGAGTCAGGCTGGGATTTTACTCCTCGTTTCGAACAAAAATGCAACCAAATGGCGGCAGTTGACTTAAATTCTTTAATCTGCAAAGATTATAAAGTCCTATCCAATCTCTATAAACTACTTGGGAATAATGATTTAGAACTTGCTTATTTGAATAAATTCAATAATTTAAAGAAGACAATTCAAAAGGTGTTCTGGAATGAGACACGAGGAGGATTCTTTGACTTCTGCCCTGAAACTAATGAATTTTCTCAAATATTCTCATGTGCAGGGCTTTTTCCATTATTTTGCGAAATTGCGACCAAAGAACAAGCAGAAAAATCGTTACAATTAATGGAAAAAGTTTTAGAATGTAATTTCGGATTAGCGGCATGCGAAAAAACAGAAAATTCTGCCCAAAATTTACAATGGGACTACCCCAATGCCTGGCCTCCGCTGCAATTTATTGCGATTGAAGGTTTGGATAATTACGATTTTAGCGACAAAGCAAAAATTCTTGCAAAAAAATATTTAGATACCGTTACTTGCAACTTCTCAAAAAACAATCAACTTTATGAGAAATACAATGCAGTCAGCGGGAAATTAGATGTAGTTGATGAATATCCCATGCCTCCGATGTTCGGTTGGTCGGCAGGGACTTTTGTATATTGTTATAATTATTTAGGAAAATAGAAAGGTAAATTTATTATGAAAAAATTAAAAAGAATGCTTATGTGTTTGGTTGCGATGTTCAGTGTAAGCGTATTAGCAGAAGTTCCGCCGGCAGTTACTCCGGTAAAGGAATACACTCCGCCGCAACTTTCGGATGAAAACTCTTGGACTATGGTAATCGTACCTGATACTCAAGCATATGTTAAAAATTTACGCAATCAGGGGGCAGGAGATATGATGTTCAGTTGGATTGCCGAAAATGTGGATAAGCTTAAAATTCAACAGGTTATTCACTTGGGCGACTTGGTTGATGATAATATTAATATGGCAACCGGGGTTAGAAATAATCAAACTTCAGCGGAGCAGTGGAAAGTCCTTTCGCAATATTTTGAGCGGTTGGATAATATTGTGCCTTATATCATTACAACCGGTAATCACGACATCGGTGACGGCAGATATTACAGTGCTGAAGACCGCGACTCCGAGTTGTGGAAATTTTTCCCCGTAAGCAGAAATAATAAGTGGAAAAATACCCTTTGGGAAGTCGGTTTGGATAATTTGAATCGCCGCACTCTCGAAAATGCGGCATACCGTTTCACAACCCCTAACGGACAGAAAATTTTGATTGTTGCAGTCGGATTCGCTCCGAGTAAAAAGCAAATGGACTGGGTGCAGAGCGTTTTTGAACACCCTGAACACAAAGACTACTTCGGAATTTTGGTAACTCACTCCTATTTGGACTCTCAACTTAAAGGCGGTCGAATTGCCATAGAGCATTATCCCGTGTGCAAAGAGGGTGGAATGGCAGGTGAAGCAATTTTCTATAATTACGTCAGAAGATTGCCGAATTTGAGAATGATTCTCTGCGGACACATCAGCGCTCCTGATGATTGGCGAGGCTGTGTCAATTACCAAACCAGTAAAAATTGGGCAGGGAAAACTGTCCACGAAATTCTCTTTGACCCGCAGGCTTTGGGTGGCGGCTGGCATGGTAACGGCGGCGACGGCTGGATCAGACTTATGGAGTTTAATAAAGATATGACCCAAGTAAAGGTAAAAACTTTTTCCCCATTTTTTGCTTATTCACCATCAACTTGCCATTTGGCATGGCATACTGCTCCATTCAATGAGTTTGTAATTGATTTGACTAAATAATTTTTGAGAGGTGTCGCTCTTTTGGAGCGACGAATAATATGCTGGATGCTTCGCAGGACATCCGTCCCGCTCTGCATGACGGTAGGTGATTTTTGCTGCGGTGGCAGAGCAATTCCAAACTCGTCATTCAGAGCGAAGCGAAGAATCCGGGGAAAAATAATCGTGTATATTGGTGATTAAATCGGTATGGCATCAGCTCCACGCTGATGATTAGGCTGATTGGGTAAAAGTTTTTGAGTCGAGATTTCAACTGTCTGCTATCGCAGACGGGCGGTGGACGGCGACAGGCTTGTCGCCTTTTTTTATCAGCCACCGCCTTTTTTTTGAGGGTTCTGCACCCTCAAACTCCGCACAAGGTCAGCGACCTTGACCCAAAAGATGCTTCGCATC
>JAFTJQ010000020.1 GCA_017456285.1 Lentisphaeria bacterium | reverse complement strand
GTGCAGAACCCTCAAAAAAAAGGCGGTGGCTGATAAAAAAAGGCGACAAGAATTGTCGCCGTCCACCGCCCGTCTGCGTTAGCAGACAGTTGAATCCTCGATTCAAAAATCTTACCCAATCAGCCTAATCATCAGCGTGGAGCTGATGCCGTTCCGATTTAATCACCAATATACACAATTAGGTTTTTTTCTGGATTCTTCGCTACGCTCTGAATGACGGTGGTTTGTCTTTGCCTCCGTGGCACAATACATAGACGTCATGCAGAGGAGCGAAAGCGACGAAGCATCCAGTCTACGAGCCGTTAGGCGTGAATGCAGTCGTGCCGCAAGCACGACACCTTACTACTCGCAGTTTCAAAAAATTTAACGGCATATAAGTTGCAATTTCTCAAAAGTGCATTATATTAAATAGTGAAAGGGAGAAATTATTTATGCTGGAAAATATTAAAATTATCGGAGCTTCCGAACATAATCTTAAAAATATTGACGTTACCATTCCGAGAAATAAATTTGTGGTAATTACCGGTTTATCGGGTTCAGGCAAGTCATCGCTGGCTTTTGACACTATTTATGCCGAGGGGCAACGCCGCTATGTTGAGCGTTTGTCAGCCTACGCCCGCCAATTTCTTGACCGCTTGCAGAAACCGAAAGTCGAACACATTGAGGGGCTTTCTCCTGCAATTGCCATTGAGCAGCGTAATGCAGGGTCTTCTCCCCGTTCTACTGTGGCGACGGTAACTGAAATTTACGATTATTTGCGATTACTCTATGCCCATGTCGGGATTGCCTATTGCCCTGAATGCGGGCGAAAACTTGAAGCGCAGGATGCAGAAAAAATTACAGAAAACTTATCTTCACTGCCATCGGGGAAGAAGTTTATGATTTTAGCCCCAATTATTGACGGCAAAAAGGGTGAACATTTACAAGTGCTGGAAGATATTGAAAAAGAGGGGTTTGTACGAGTTCGTATTGACGGCAGGCTTTATCCGATTGCCGAAGTTCCTGAACTTGAAAAAACTAAAAAACACTCAATTGATATTGTGATTGACCGCCTATCTTCTGACAATTTGGATAGATCACGACTTAATGACTCGGTGGAGTTGGCACTTAAACACGGCAAGGGCAATTTGACATTGTTGATTGAGGGAGAGAATAAGGGTGAATTTATTGAGAGTAAGCACAGTGAATTTTTGGCATGTCCTGATTGTAAAATCAGTTTCGGGAAACTGTTACCCCGTAATTTTTCTTTCAATGCACCGTATGGGGCTTGTCCTGAATGCAATGGATTAGGAGTTTTGCAGGTAATGGATGAGAATTTAGTAATTCCCAATCGCAAACTCTCGATTAATAACGGGGCGATTCCTGCTTGGCGGCGTGGTCCGAGGCATTTGATTATGTACTACAACATGCTGTTGAGAAAAATTTCTGAAATGTACAATTATCCCGACATGCTCAAAAAACCTTTTGAGGATCTGCCTGCGGAGTTGCAAAAAGTTCTGCTCTACGGTACAGGAGAGAAACCTCTGGAATTTTATTATACGATGAAGGGCAAAAAATACCTCTGGAGCAAGCCTTTTGAGGGAATTTTGGAGAATTTACGCCGTCGCATGGTGGAGACGGAAAGCGATGCAGTTCGTGATAGATTAAAGGTGCTTTTGACCAATGTTGAGTGTCCTGTCTGCAAAGGAGCGAGGTTAAATAAGTGGAGTTTGGCGGTTAAAGTCGGTGGCTTGGCGATTAATGAATTTAATGCATTATCGGTAGAGAAAGCACTTGATTTCGTCAATAATTTGCAGTTAAGCGGAGAAGCGGCACTGATTGCTGCTGATATATTAAAAGAGATTCGCAACCGCTTAACTTTTCTGAAAAATGTCGGACTTAACTATTTGACGCTTGACCGGGTCAGCGGCACTTTGTCAGGGGGAGAGGCACAGCGAATCCGCTTGGCTACTCAACTTGGTTGCGGATTGGTCGGGGTGCTTTATATCCTCGATGAACCGTCAATAGGATTGCACCAGCGTGATAATGATAAACTGCTTGATACCCTCATAAACTTGCGTGACATCGGCAATACTGTTTTGGTAGTTGAGCATGACCTTGATACAATTAAAAGGGCGGATTATGTGCTTGATTTAGGGCCGGGGGCAGGTTCGCTCGGCGGAGAAATTGTTGCTCAAGGGCGGAGCTGTGAAATTCCGAACTTTCCGAAGTCGCTTACGGGTGATTTTTTGGCGGGTCGTCTGGCGATTGAAGTCCCTGCGAAACGTCAAAAAGGCAACGGTAAATTTCTGTCAATCAAAAAAGCCGAACATAATAACTTGAAAAAAGTTAATGTGGATATTCCGCTTGGCACTTTTACTTGTATAACCGGGGTTTCGGGGTCGGGCAAAAGTTCTCTGATTAATGGAATTTTGGTCAAAGCCCTCAATCGACACCAGAAAATTAAGGATACGCCGATGGGCAAGTGTCAGGCAGTCGAGGGGTTGGAAAATATCAACAAGGCAATTATTATCGACCAAACTCCGATCGGCAGAACCCCCCGCTCAAATCCGGTAACTTATACCGATGCTTTCGGAATGATCAGAAATCTTTTTGCCACCTTGCCGGACTCAAAAGTGCGTGGATTCGGCCCCGGGCGATTCAGTTTCAACGTCAAAGGCGGCCGCTGTGAGGATTGTAAAGGCGACGGAATTAAAAAAATTGAAATGCAATTTCTTTCTGATATCTATGTGGAATGCTCCTCCTGCCACGGCAAAAGATTTAATCAGGAGACTTTGAATATTCGCTACAAAAAGAAAAATATTGCCGATATTCTGGATATGACGATCGACGAAAGTGTGGAATTTTTTGACGCCATACCGCCATTGAAGCGAAAACTCGGCACCTTGCAGGCGGTCGGACTCGGATATGTTAAACTCGGACAGAGTGCGACTACCCTTTCAGGCGGAGAGGCACAGAGAATTAAGTTGGCGGCGGAGCTGTCCAAAATTCCTAAAGGCCATACTGTATATATCTTTGATGAACCGACTACGGGGTTGCACTTGGCGGATATTAAGCAACTCTTGAAAGTTCTCATGCAACTTCGGGATAAAGGCAATACCGTCATTGTAATTGAACATAATTTAGACGTAATCAAGTGTGCTGACCACATTATTGATATGGGACCGGAGGGGGGCGACAACGGGGGCAAAGTTATTGCCGAGGGTACTCCCGAAGAGGTTGCCAAAGTCAAAAAATCATATACCGGTCAATATTTGAAGCATTATCTGTAAAAGACGGGAGCCATAGCGGCATTAACGCATGGAATTAAAAATTAAGAATGCATCCTCCGTCACCCAAAGTTATGGAGGACAGGGGAATTATAAATTATGGTCGGTGTCGTGCTTGCAGCACGACTAATAAAATGCTGGATTCTTCGCATGATAGTCATCACGCTCTGAATGACGTCAACTTAATTTTGCGACGGTGGCAGAAATAAACCCATTTTGACGGTCGGGTCGGAAAATTTTAGATACTTGCTCCCAGGTCTCTCAGGCATCTTAGGCTTCCCATAATCATCGCAGCGACCACCGCACTCGCGACCTGCCGACTGCAACTCCATGCGTCCATGCATTCATGCCTACATAACGGCTGTTTATTTCTTAAAAAATAGGTCATCAATAGACTCTCCCCCTAAAGGATAATGTTCCTCATTATAGTCGTATTCAT
>JAFTJQ010000019.1 GCA_017456285.1 Lentisphaeria bacterium | reverse complement strand
ATCTTTGGTAGCCTGACGCTGGGTGTCGTTGAAGTAGGCAGGGACAGTGATGACCGCCTGAGTGATTTTTTCGCCGAGATATGCTTCCGCATCAGTTTTGAGCTTCTGCAGGATCATGGCGGAAATTTCCGGGGGGGAATAGAGTTTGTCACCGACTTTCACATGGGCATCGCCATTGGGAGCTTCAGCGATTTCGTAGGGAACAAGTTCACGTTCTCTGCCGACTTCATTGAATTTTCTGCCCATCAGACGTTTGATGGAAAAGATGGTGTTTTTGGGGTTGGTGACCGCCTGCCGTTTGGCAGTCTGCCCGACCAGACGTTCACCGGATTTGGTGAAAGCCACGATACTGGGGGTGGTGCGGTTGCCTTCTGCGTTGGGGATGATTTTGTACTCGCCGTTTTCCATCACAGCCATACAGCTGTTGGTGGTACCGAGGTCGATTCCGATAATTTTGCTCATAGTAATGTCTCCTTTCATGAGAGTTTTTTGTTGTCGCACTTTTTATTGAGCAAAATCCGTGCCATAGTTTTTTCAGCACAAAAAAGAGTTGTTTTGCAGGAAAAATGTAACATTTTGACACACATTGTGCCATAAAGTGTGCCTGACACAGTGTGACACAACTGCAAAAAAAAGAAGGGGCTGTTGCAAAACCCTTAACAAATAAAAAATCAGTTCAGAACTGTTTTCTGCTCATGCAGTTGGTTTGAGCTATTTAAAGTGTTGCAGCAAGGTAAGCAATCAAACCGTCAGAGATGCACCGAGCCAATCGTGACAAATCTGGTGTGATTGCATACGGGATTTTTGCCAAGCTCCTATGAGAGACTGAATTTCAAGTGTTGTTTGCAAAAAAATCGTAAAAAAGTTGGTAATCAGCAAAAGATGATTCAAAAAGGTGTGCTCTTGTCTTGCTCCTATTCGCGTTCTACAATGCTTCTGCCATGAAGCGACGCCTGATAAATGTCCGTCCGGATGTCTTCAATCTTTTGTAACAATCTTCTGAATGATATTGGCGATATCGGATTTAAGCTTGGCTCGAGATCATCAAGACTGGACAAAAAGCAATTCCTTTAAAATCTTCTTTTGTTGATTTTTTCTTTCCTTTTATTTTCCTCAGCCTATTGCTGTATCAAGATTGATTTTACGCAAATTTGATCTTTTTACGATTACTTTTGAAATGCGGATCGTATGCCACTTCCGGATTTCTCCATAATGCCAACATTGTAATTGCCAATTTACGGGCAACCGCAACTTTTGCTTTCTTCCGGGCAATACTTCCGCCTCTCTGTGCAATCCGATTGCCGAAATCACGCAAATCACAATCCTCGCCGAATGGTCCCATGATATACTGCGCTCCTTGTACAAGCAACCTCCTTAACAACTTATTTCCACACTTTGTTATTCCCAGTTGCTTATCCACTTCTCCTGATTGATCCCGTTTGGGAATCAATCCGATATATGCTGCACATTCCCGGGAACTGAAACGCTGGGGATCGCCTATAATTAGTGCAAAACTCAAGGCAATCAGAGGTCCAACGCCTTTTATTTGTTGCAGTGTTTTGGTTTCCGAATAATCTTTGGCTAATTTTTCTATTCTTTTATCATAATTTTTTATTGAGCTGTTTATTGCTGTCAAAGTTTCAAACAATCCACGCAAATTTTGTTGAATTTCT
>JAFTJQ010000092.1 GCA_017456285.1 Lentisphaeria bacterium | reverse complement strand
CGTGAACTCGGTTTGATTTCCTCAAGTTGAATTTTGTCCAACTCCTTTTGACGGCTGGTCGCCTGTTTGGCTTTTGAGGCATTTGCACTGAAGCGATTGATAAAGTTTTTCAAATCGGCAATGCGTTCCTCTTTTTTAGCATTTTCACGTCTGATATTCTCCAGAGCAATCGCATTGGCGGTCATAAAATCATCGTAATTTCCTGTGAATGAACGAATTTCCTGATAATCCAAATCCGCAATGTGGGTACAGACTTCATTCAAAAAATAGCGGTTGTGGGAAATGGTAATAAGCGTGCCTTTGCGGTTGCGTAAAAAGTTGCAGAGCCAGTCAATACTGCTGATGTCCAAGTGGTTGGTCGGCTCGTCAAGCAGTAAAATATCGGGGTTGAAAAAAAGCACCTGTGCCAAAAGCACACGGAGTTTGAAGCCGCCGGTCAAAGTAGACAATGGCTCAAAGTGCTTGTCTTCGCTGATTCCCAGTCCGATAAGCAGCTTCGCCGCATCTGCTTCCATGGTGTAACCGCCGGCATCGCCGAAAAGTTCCTCAATGTCATTAGCACGTTCTTCCTCCTCATCGGTCAAATCGGTTTTTGAATAGAGATACTCTCTCTCTTTGTGAATCGACCAGAGTTTTTCATTGCCCATGCAGACGACATCGATGATCGGAAATTCGTCGTATTCGTAGTGGTCTTGCTTCAAGTATCCGAGTTGTCTGTCCTTATCGATAGAGACTTCACCGGTAGTTGATTGGAGTTCTCCGGTTAAAATTTTCAAAAAAGTTGATTTTCCTGCTCCGTTTGCTCCGATGAGACCGTAACGGCACTCTTCTTTGAACTTCATGCTGACGTTTTCAAAGAGGCGTTTCTGCCCGAAACGCATGGATAAATTTGCTACGCTTATCATTAGTTATTAAATTCCTTTCTTCACTAAATCAAGACCCCAATTAGGGGGAGTAAATCCCGAAAATTGGGGTGATTTTTAATTTTATTTAAGAAACTTCGGAATATTTTTTAGATGTGATCCAAAGTTGATTTGTAACTCTGACGGAGATCGTCAACTGCAATTGCAATTGTTTCACCCTCAAAGGTTTTGAGTTTCAATACTTCATCAGCAGTGACGGTACCGACAACTGCATACGGAATATTGTTTGCTGCTAAAACTTTTTCGACTTCAGCTTGTTTAGCGGCCCCGACAGTTGCTACGAAACGGCTGTTGCTTTCAGAGAAGAGGGCTTCGACAGTTGAAACTCCGGTGCTTGTCGGGAGTTTGGTCAAGTCAATCTCTGCACCTAAGTAACCTGCGATTGAGCATTTAGCAAAAGCCGCTGCCAAACCGCCCAGAGCAGGGGTGTGGAGTGAATTTAATGCGTCAACTGCGGTGAGTGATGATACTGCATTGTAGGTATCAATTGCCTTTGCCGCGTCGAGTTTCGGAACATTATTTCCGGTCGCATTCAGCATTGCAAAATATTCACTGCCGCCGGTTTCGTTTTTGGTATCGCCGATGACATAAATCAAGTCGCCTGCTTGCTTGTAATCAAGTGTAACTGCACGGCGAATGTCATCCATTTTGGAGATCGCACTGAAAAGGATTGACGGCGGAATAGAGATTTTTCTGCCACCGCGAGTAGAGTCGTTTTTCATACTGTCTTTACCTGAAATACAGGGGACTTTGAAAAGTTTGGTAAAGTCATAAAGCGCCTGATTTGCACGCACCAATTGTGCGAGTTTGTATTCTCCGTCAGGAGTTTTTTCACTCTGAACCGGGTCAGGCCAGCAGAAGTTATCCAAACCTGCGATGTGTCCTAACTTACCGCCGACTGCGATGATTCGGCGAATTGCCAAGTCGATGATTGAAGCGGTCATCCAATAGGTGTCAATATCGCTGTAACGGGGGAGAATGCCGCCTGAAAGGATTACTCCCTCGGTGCTTAATTGCTCAATCATGGTTACAGTTGCGTCACTTTGGACATCACGGTTTTTGCCGACGAAAGGCTTGATTACGCTCAAACCTTTAACCTCATGGTCGTACTGGCGAGCTTTGAATTCATTTGAACAAATATTTAATCTGCCTGCCATATCGATAATGTCTTGTTTGACATCACGATTGTCAAGAGCAGGTTCTTCGAATTTCGGAGCAACCCATTTAGCTTTGAGGTGCAATCTCGGCAAGCCGTCGTGCATGAAGTCAATATCAAGTGCGGCAACAACTTTGTCGCCCCAAGTCATGCAGAATTTGCCGTCATTGGTAAATTCACCCAAAACGGTAACTTCGACATCACGAGAAGCCGCTAAAGCCATAAATTCATCGATGTTTTCTTTCGGAACTGCGAAACTCATACGCTCCTGTGCTTCAGAAACGAGAATTTCCCACGGGCTTAAGCCTGCATATTTGAGCGGAGCTTTAGATAAGTCCATACGGCAGCCGCCGCACAAACTTGCCATTTCACCGACACTTGAAGAGAGACCGCCCGCACCGTTGTCAGTAACGAAGCGATAGAGGTTGCGGCTTCTTGCTTCATAGATGAAGTCGCCCATTTTCTTTTGGGTAATCGGGTCGCCGATCTGAACTGCCTGAACGGGGCTGTCCTTGTGGAGTTCTTCACTTGAGAAAGTTGCCCCGTGAATACCGTCTTTACCGATTCTGCCGCCGCCCATAACGATTAAATCGCCGGGTTCGATAGATTTTTCAAAACCTTTTACCTTGCCGATCTGCTTCGGCAGAGTTCCGACTGTTCCGCAGTAAACCAAAGGTTTGCCCAAATAGCGTTCTTCAAAATACTCCCAGCCCATTCCGTAAGGAATACCGCTCTGGTTGCCGCCGTCAATAACTCCCTTGTGAATACCGTCACGCAGACGTCTCGGATGCAAAAGTCCCTCGGGTACATCTTTATCAGCGGTAAACGGAGACCCCAAGCAGTAACCCCAGACATTGATAAGCAAATCTGCGCCCTGTCCGGTTCCCATCGGGTCACGATTTACGCCGACGATACCGGTCATCGCACCGCCGTAAGGATCGAGTGCTGACGGGCTGTTGTGAGTTTCGACCTTGTAAACCAAGTCGAGTTTATCATTAAAAGCAATTACACCTGCATTATCATGGAATACAGAGACCAGCCAATCGACCTCTTCTTTGATTTCGAAGGTGCTTTTTTTGATAAAGGTTTTGTAGCAGGAAACGATCTCTTGTTTTTCGCCGTTTTCGGTATTTTCGTAATCAATTACGGCGTCGAAAATTTTGTGTTTGCAGTGTTCTGACCAAGTTTGCGCCAAAACTTCCAACTCGACATCGGTCGGCTTGCTGCTCAAATTGAATTTGCTTCTGTCTTTAGCATTGCGGAAATAGCCCTGAATAACTTTCATCTCTTCCAAAGTCAAAGCCAAAGTTCCTTTGCGGCTGATTTCCATAAGTTCATCATCAGAAACTTCCAAATCATATTCATTTACCGCCCCGGTAGTGCAGCCCTCGATAATCGGCAAATTGAGCGGAATTGATTTTGCCGCTTCATCGCCGGTCAAAATGGTGATTGATTGAATCAACTCATTTCCGAGTAAGCCTGAAGCGATTTTTTGAACATTTTCAGAGTTGAGGTTTTTGCCGTAAAGCAGATACTCAACTGAACTGAATACATACTCATCATCAGCAAGTTTTCTGCCTAAAATATCGCTGATAGCCGCTTTAGCTGAACGTCCGACATTGTCAGTTACACCGGGTTTGAAACCGATAATTACCAAAAAATCAGGTTTTGCCAATTCGACAAAATTATCTGATTTAGTGCTGTCGCTTTTGTATCCCTGCAGAACGGGATTAACCAGCAATGAAGCAATTTTGACTGATTCCTCATCAGAAATATTTGCGGAAATAGTATAGACATCACGGGTTAAAACTTTTTCAATATCAATTTTGAGGAAATTGATAATTTGAGCTTTAGTACCTTCGCCTCTTGCCTCACGCCATTGCGGAAGCGGAGAAATTTCAATTCGATGTTGTTTCATCATAATTTGCACCCTATTGTTAAAACGTTTTTCAAATAGACTTTCACGCTTATAATTTACACTCAAAAGTCGATAATTTCAAATTAAAAGTGATAAAAATAAGCGTTTTTTCTTAAAACTTGTGAAAGTTGCTGAATTTCAGAGAAAATAATGGTAATTTTTTTAGTTTATTCAAAAAAAATCAATAAATTGTTTGCATTATAAACAATTATGTAATATATTGTGGCAGAGGAAAAAATAATAAAAAGGAGGTTACTATGAAAAAATTACAATCAGTCGCCGTAATTCTCGGCAGTGTCGCAATCCTTAACGGAGCAGAAATTATTAATGACGGTTATTATCCTATGGACAAAATTCCCGAAAAAGCGGAAATTTCAGTTCAGTTAAAGAGAGATTTTGAGTTTAAATTAGAGGAAAATATCAGCACCGGTTACATCTGGCAGGCACGATACAACCCCGCAGAAGTCAGAGTAGAAATCGATCACGATATGAATAAAAAACATAAAAATGTCGGTTCGCCCGGACATGCCGATATTGAAATTGAACTTTTGCGAGATAAAGCAAGTACAGTTGAGTTTTATTATTCACGGCCGTTCGAAAAAGATGCAAAAGAGGCGAAAAAACTTATCTGCGTAGTATCACCTGAAGCAGATAAAAAAGTACAAACTGCACCGACTAAAGTTACCGATAGTTCAGTTCTGCCGATTTTGCAGGATGATATGTGCTTAAAACTTGATTCAATGGCAGCAGCAATGCAGATTACCTTGCCGGTCGGGCGGGATATTTCATTTGAATTAGAGGAAGATGACCGCAATTTAAGATTCTGGAATATCGTTTCATTGCCGAGTCCGATTGCGGAAATTGAGATTGACCATGAAGAGAGCGGACTTTTCTGGCAAAAATCTTATGCCGAAATTGAAATTGAACCTAAAAAGAGCGGCAGTTATAAACTTGATTTAGTCTATGCCAAAAATACTCCGTTGGAGAAACATTTTTCGCTGTATATCACCGTGCTTTAGAGAGAGGCATGGAATTGCCGTTGACAGGTTATGACTCGGTTGGCAAATAGTCATTTTTTTGTGGGGACTAACGCCGTCCCCACACCCCTACGCAAGGTCAGCGACCTTGACCA
>JAFTJQ010000091.1 GCA_017456285.1 Lentisphaeria bacterium | reverse complement strand
TTGTGTGATCTTGAAATCTTTCATCGCATCGATTCACCTGCCCGCTCAGATTTCGCGGATAACATCGGTCAGCAGTGCCTTGAAGTTGCCGGAGATGCGCTCGGCGGTTTCGAGAACCTCCTCGCTGGTGAGCGGATTGCCGGTGATGCCCGCCGCCATGTTGGAGACGCAAGCTCAAAAGTTGTCCGAATTGGTAAAAGATGCTGACTATGAGCCTCGTTATGGAATTATCGGCAATAAAACTGTTCCGAGAGTTTTGGCAGACTTCGGTTATGTTGAAACTGCATATAAAATTTTAACCCGCCCGACCTATCCGGGATTTTTCAATTGCTTGGATAGAGGGGCAACGACTATTTGGGGAATTTGGAAAGGCGATACATCATTAAATCATATTATGTATGGAGATGTTGATGCTTGGTTTTATAAGTATTTAGGCGGGTTGAATGTAAGTGCAGGAGTTGTGTCACTTGCCCCTAAAGCAGTAGAAAATTTATCAAAGTTTCAAATGAAATATTATGATTATTGTTGCAGTTATGAGAAAATTGGAAATAAACTCTATTATCAAATTGATGTACCTAAAGCAACGCAGTTCACCTTTGCGTGCGGAAAAATAATTCAGCTTGAAAAGGGAGTTCATAATATGGAAGAAGATTTTAAGGAGTTCAACTAATGAAATATAAGTATCAGGATAAATCGCTTTCTCCTAAAGAAAGAACTTGTGATTTACTTAAACACATGACAATCAATGAAAAAATCGGTCAATGCCTGAAACTTGATGGTTTCAGATCTTATGAGTGGCAAGGTGATAAATTTGTAATAAAAAAATCTTTTACCGATTTTTATAATCAATTTCCTGCCGGGACTATGTCCGTTCTGCTTCGTGCCGACTGGTGGACTGAAATTAATTGGGATAATGGAATCCCCCCTCATAAAATGCGTGAAGCGGTTATGGCTTTTCAAAAATATGCTATTGAAAATTCCCGTTTGGGGATTCCTTTATACATTATGGAAGAAGCTGGGCATGGTCTTATGGCATTAGGCAGCACAGTTTTCCCGACAGGACTTGGACTTGGGGCAATGTTTGATAAGCAGCAGATGCAAAAAGTCGGAGAAGTTATTGGGAGTGAAGTTGCATCCACCGGAGTTCAATCAACCCATGGCCCGATATTGGATATTATTCGTGATGTCAGGTGGTCGAGAGTTGAGGAAAATTATTCGGAAGACCCTTATCATACTGAAGTTTACGCAGAAAATATTGTCAAAGGATTGGTAAGCAAAAATATTGTACCGACCTTGAAACACTTTTGCGGGCATGGCAGTCCGGAGGGCGGACATAATAGTGCACCGACTCATGCAGGGGCGATAGAGATGTTTAATTTGCAACTCCGCCCTTTTGCGGCGGCAATTAAAGCTGGTGCAAGATCGGTTATGAGTTGCTACAATACAGTTGACCAAGAGAGTGTAACGGCAAGTTCCTATTATTTAACAGAAATTCTTCGAAACCGTATGAAGTTTGACGGATTTGT
Organism: Lentisphaeria bacterium; assembly: GCA_017456285.1. Lineage (GTDB taxonomy): Bacteria > Verrucomicrobiota > Lentisphaeria > Victivallales > Victivallaceae > RGIG5270. The sequence goes on along the minus strand of JAFTJQ010000091.1, from coordinate 21,988 downwards.
CGTTTCAGATAGAGAGGCTATTCCTTTAATCAGGAAACAGCGGTTCTGCGAAGAAGAATATATGGCTTCAGCAATGGCGGTAAAAGCAGGTTGTGATGTTGATAACGGTTGCTGGGAATATCACTCAAAAGGTTTGCTTGAAGCATTGGAAAAAGGTGCTATTTGTGAAGATGATTTAGATATGGCGGCATCCCATGTACTGAAACTTAAATTTGAACTTGGACTTTTTGATAATCCTTTCCCCGGCGGTGATCCGATAGAAGTTTTATCATGCAAAAAGCATAAAGAAATCGCTGTTGAAACTGCACGAAAATGTTTGACTATGCTCAAAAATGACGGGGCTTTGCCACTTAAAAATGTAAAAAAAATTGCTGTAATTGGTCCAAATATTGATAATATTATGAATCAAATCGGCGATTATTCTGCTCCGCAAAAAGAGGGTGAATTTATCACTGTTTTGCAGGGGATTAAAAATGTTGCTGATAAATATGGTGTGGAGGTTGTTTCCGCAAGAGGGTGTGGAATTAGAAGTAAGGATAGAAGCGGTTTTGCCGCGGCTCTCGAAATTGCCGAGAAGGCAGATGTAATTATCTTTGTCCCCGGCGGATCAAGTACCAAATACGGTTCAAATTTAAAGAAGACCTTAACAGGAGCGGCAATTTCCGAAGTGCTTTCAGAAGAAGAATCAGAGAAAGAATCAGGTGAAGGTACTGATCGTGCAACTTTGCATTATTCGGGAGTACAAATGGAATTATTCCGCAATTTGTGTGACTTGGGCAAAAAAATTATTACCGTTGCTGTTCAAGGAAGACCGCTTTTAATGGAAGAATTATTAGAAAAATCATCATCACTCGTTATGGCATGGTATCCGGGTTCTTTGGGCGGACAGGCGATTGGAGAGGCAGTTTTCGGTGAATGTAATATTGCCGGCAGGCTTCCTGTTTCGCTTCCTCGAAGCGAAGGACAACTTCCGATACACTATAATGCGCTTGAAGTCCGAAGAGATTATGTAGATATGACAGCCAAACCGTTATTGCCTTTCGGTTTCGGTTTGAGTTACAGTAAGTTTGAATATTCAGAGCTTCAATGCCACGGCAGAAAGGTAAAAGTCAAAGTTAAAAATATCGGCGAATATGACGGTGATGAAGTTGTACAATGTTATTTAACTGCAATGACAAGCCCTGTTCAACGCCCGATTGCGGAGCTTTGCGGATTTGAAAGAGTATTCATAAAAGTCGGAGAAGTTAAAGAAGTTGAGTTTAACTTATCTGATATAAGTTTAGGTTGTTTTGACCGTATGGGTAATTTTCGTATGGAAACTAAACATTTTAAAATCGGAGTCGGCGGAAATTCCGAAGACTTATTGGTAACTGATATGTATTTAGAGTAAAATTGTTTTAATATGGAGCATATATGGATCGTATAAGTTTGAATGATAATTGGCAAGTTGCTTTCATTCACCCTGTAAGTGGGGAAAGATACTTTATTGAAGCGACTGTCCCCGGAAATATTGAACTTGATTTACAAAAAGCAAATTTAATTGACAATCCGATTCCGCAGACAAGAGAAAATGCGGAACGCTGGATTGATATTACTGATTGGACTTATGAAAAAGAGTTTGATTATACCGGATTGCCAAATGGTGCAAATCAAGCAATTTTAAGTTTTGAAGGCATCGATACTGCGGCAGAAATTTATCTCAATGGTGAAAAAATCTATGAGTGTGCGAATATGTTTATTGAGCATACAATTGATGTAACAAATCTGCTTAAAATTGGTAAAAATTCACTTAAAGTTATTATTTTTGCTCCGGAAATTTATGCCAGACGATTTAATAATTCCGTTTTTCAGGGAAGTCCGCGTCAGGCGGCTGCTTACTTGCGAAAAGCGCGACACATGTGGGGTTGGGATAATGCGCCGCACCGTTTAAGTGCAGGTATTTGGCGTAATGTATCAATTAAATTTTTAGAGCCGATTCGCTTCAAAGAAGTATATGTAGCAACTCAATATATTACTGAAAATAAAGACAAAGCGGAATTAACTTGCCGTTATATTTTTGATACCCCTGATAAAGATTTATCTAATTATCGAGTCAGAGTTCAATTTTTCTTTGAGGGAAAGTGTGAATTTGAATATTACGGCAGGGTTTTGCATACTGTCGGTGCTTTGACCCAAAGTAGAATTGTCATTAAAAATCCTCGCCTTTGGTATCCTGCCGGCTTTGGAGAACCCAACTTGTATGATTTTATTATTACTCTTGAGAAAGATAATCAAATTGTCGCACAGCATACTGAGAAAATCGGTATCAGAAAAATAAAATTGGATAGAACTGAAACTACTGATGAAAACGGCAGTGGGGAATTCCAAATTTATTGCAACAATGAGAAAATTTTTATACGGGGAACAAATTGGAAACCGACTTCACCGTTTCACTCACAAGTTGCCTCTATCAATGAAAAGGTTCTGCAATTAGCAGTTGATTGTAATTGCAATATGATTCGAGTATGGGGCGGCGGTATTTATGAAGGCGATGAGTTCTGGGATTTCTGCGATAAAAACGGAATTATGGTTTGGCATGATTTTATGCTCGCTTGTGAAATGCCGCCAAGAGAAGATTTTTATTTGCGTGAAATAGAAAAAGAAGCAACACAAATTGTAAAAAAATATCGCAATCGAGCTTCTTTGGCAATTTGGTGCGGAGATAATGAGAGTGATAATATTTTTTACTGGGAAACATTGATTGAAGCAAATTTATTGCCATCATATAATAAAGTAACTCGTGAAGTTTTTAAGAATGTAATTATTAATAATGACCCCACTCATAATTTTTTGCCGAGTTCTCCATATATCGCAGACGAATTGGTACGGCAAAATCAAAAAGTAACTCCGCTTGAAAATTATGAGATGCTTTCCTGTGTGCCTGAACAGCATATTTATTGCAGTAACCCTGCGGATTTCGGCGGATTTAAAAATCATTTTAAATTATCTGCGGCACATTTAAGCAGTGAATGCGGTCCGATATTTATCAATGGCATGTCCGAAAGTGAAGATATTGTAAAAAATGAACTTGCCAGAATTATTAAGTTTTGGGATATTGACCCTGCTGATACCGACAGAGAAAATGATATGGTTCACCAGTGCGATTCTTATTGTGCTGCGTGGTGCAAAATGGTGAAATATGTACTTTCAACTATGTTCAAAAAAGAATTTTCGCCTGAAAATTACAAAGAATTAATTGCCGGTGTGAACTTTTTCAATGCAGATTTTTTTAAGTTTATGATTGAGTCGTGGCGTGTTCAGAAATTCCGCAGGACAGGTATTTTGTGGTGGTCATTGTGTGATATGTGGCCAATGGCATTTAATTATTCAGTGGTAGATTCAAATTTAAAACCGAAGTTGAGCTTTGATTTTATCAGAATATCCCAACAGCCTTTTGCTTTGATGTGTGATGAGGCAAAAGAAAATGAAGTTTTGCTTCATGCAGTTAATGATACCGGAAAAAGTGTTGCAGGATCTTATGTTGTAAAAGATGATAATGGTAAAGTTCTCGCCGAAGGTGAATTTGAAGTTGGAGTTAATGACAGGCAAGTTTTAACTCAAATTGAATTGCCTAAAGGGGAAATTGCTTATATTTCCTGGGTGATTAACGGCAAAACCTATCGTAACTTCTTTATTAGAAGCACTGAAAAATATGATTTTGAGAAGTGCCGAAAATGGAGTGAGATAGTTAGATTGTATTAATTTTGAAAATAAACATAATAAGATAGGAGTTATTTATGAAGAATCAAAAACTTATTCGCAGTACTTTTGAAAAAAATGGTGGTATATTCAGACTTGCCCCGACATGGGTTCCGCGGTCATTTTGCATACCCGGACGCAGAATTAAATTGCATCCCGATGATTATTACGCTCTGGGCGGCGAAAGAGGCGGAATTGATGAACGCTGGCTGGGTTGTACAACTCATGCGGACAATGGACCTTTGACCGCCGAAAATGAGGGCATAAGCCATATTGTTGCTGATGACGGCACGCTTATCCCTTTGACTGAGGCGCTCACTGAACTTGGGGCTGAACTTATCGGGGAAAGACTTTGGAATCAATATCATGCGTGGCCTGTCTATTCTAAATTTTTTGATAATCTCGGGCCGTTGCCGCACCATATTCATCACCGGGAAGAACATGCGAAATTGGTAGGACAACGAGGTAAACCGGAATGTTACTATTTTCCCCCGCAATTGAATAATCATAGCGGACATTTCCCATTTACTTTTTTCGGGTTTGAGGTTGGAACAACTAAAGAACAGGTTAAAGAATGCTTAAAGAATTTTGTAAAAGGCGATAATAAAATCACGAATTTATCAAAAGCATACAGACTTGAAGTCGGTACCGGCTGGGATGTTCCCCCCGGAGTTCTGCATGCTCCCGGCAGTCTTTGTACTTATGAACCGCAATTTGCCAGCGATGTTTATGCGATGTATCAAAGTTTGGTAGATGATCAGATTGTCTCAGAATCATTGCTTTGGAAAGATTGTCCGGAAGATAAAAAGGGGAATTTTGATTATTTGATTGATGTTATCGACTGGGAGCTTAATGTAGATCCTGAATTTTGCAAAAATCGTTTTATGCTTCCGGTTATGGCAGAAGATGAAAAATTAATGAAGCAAAAGGGTTATATTGATAAATGGATTTGCTATAAATCAGATGCTGTTTCTGCCAAAGAATTAACAATTTTGCCGAATTCGGAAGTTACGGTTTATGACAGTGCAGCCTATGGACTTATTATGATGCAGGGACATGGAAAATTTAATGGCATGAAAATTGAAACTCCTGCTCTTATCCGCTTCGGACAATTGACTTATGATGAATATTTTGTTTCTGAACAGACAGCGAAAAAAGGGATACGGATTATTAATGAATCCAATAGCGACCCGATTGTGATGCTTAAACATTTCGGTCCGAAAAATCCTGATTGGGTCAAAAAATTTTGTTGATGATACGAAATAGTATTTATTAACCGGATTAAAATCCTATAAAATAAATTGTAGATATTAAAAAAATTGTTTTAATTTTGCAGTTTGATAAGTTTATTTATGGTGAATTTAATAATATTTTCATATAAGAATAAGGAGTGATAATGAAAAAATTTGAGTTTAAACGTTATGAAAAAAATCCGATTTTAACTTCTGCTGATGTGCCGAATGGGGCAGCATATTATATTTTGAACCCGGGAGCAGTGAAATTCAAAGATGAGTATATTTTAATTGTCGATGTATTCCATCGTGAGGGCGGAATTATTTTTTGGATTGCCAGAAGTAAAAATGGAATTGATTTCAAATTCGATGATACCCCTCTGAACTTCCCTGAATGCGGTGACGGTTGGGTAGAGCATGGTATGTACGATCCTCGAATTACTCAAATTGGAGAAGAGTATTTTATTGTCTATAACAGCCATAATAAAGACCGGGGGCCTCGTTTGGCAATTGTCAAAACTCGTGATTTTGAGAATTTTGAACATGTTTCTTTGATGTCGCATGTAAACAATCGTAATGGGGCATTATTCCCGGAGAAAATTAATGGACTTTATTGCTGTTTCAATCGTCCATTTGCAGGAGATGAGCATTCTGCTTGTGCTATGGAATTATCATTTTCTCCCGACTTGGTTTTTTGGGGTAAAACCCGTGCTTCACTAATGCCGAGACCGGCAAGTTGGGATCAATTAAAAGTCGGAACAGGGGCTCCGCCGATTAGGATAAAAGAGGGTTGGCTTGAAATTTATCATGGAGTTACAACTACATGCAGTGGTTCAATCTATACACTCCATGCTGCAATTCTGGACTACAAGGAACCATGGAAAGTCCTTGCAAGATGCAAAGCCCCTTTGCTTTTTCCTGAAATGCCTTATGAACGAATCGGACGTGCAGATAATATTGTTTTTACTTGCAATGCACTTTTAGAGGGGGACAAAGTTAGAATGTATTACAGCTGTGCTGATAATTGTATTGGATTAGCAGAAATGCCATTGCAAGAAATCGTTGAAGCATGCTATGCTGATTACCAATATCTTCCTAATATGGATAAATAAGAATTAAATAGGATAAAAAAAATGAGTTGGATTGATTGGTGTATTGTTGTAATTCCCTTAACTATTTTGCTTTTTGTTGCATTTTACTCTAAAAAATATGTAAAAAGTGTAGTTGATTTTTTGGCGGCAGGACGAGTAGCAGGGAGATACTTGTTGAGTGTCGGAGATTTCATGAGTACGCTTTCTGTAATTACATTGATTGCCGGAATTGAAATGTATTATCAAACCGGGTTTTCGGTAACTTTTTGGAATCACTCAATGATTATCCCATTAAGTATGGTAATTGCCTTGACGGGTTTTATTGTTTATCGCTGGCGGGAGACCAAATGTTTGTCGCTTGGTCAATTTTTAGAGTTGAGATACGGAAGCAAATTTTTCAGAGTATTTTGTTCATCAGTAAGAACTTTTGCGGAGATTATGACCAATGCAATTGGACCGGCGGTGGCAACAAATTTCTTTATCTATTATTTGGGATTACCGCATAAAATCAATATTTTCGGGGTGAATTTGCCATGTTTTGCAATTATTGTTGTGATGTGTTTAGTTTTGGCGGTACTTTTTATTTGGCCGTCTGGCAGAATTTCTTTGATAATCACAGACAGTATTCAAGGGCTTATGAGTTATCCGATTTTTATTATCATTGCGGGGTATGTCTTGCTGCATTTCAGCTGGTTTGAAGATATTTCCCCGGTGATGATTAATCGTGTGGATAATCAGAGTTTCATAAATCCTTATGATATAGAAGACTTGCGAGATTTTAATTTGTTTTCAGTGATTGCTTTGTTTATTTTCGGCATTATGAGTAGAGGCGTGTGGCTCGGAAATGATAATGCCAGTGCAGGCAGGACTCCGCATGAACAAAAAATGGCAGGGGTAATTGCAGCGTGGCGAGTAGGGATGTCATTTGCAATGATTATTGTTCTTTCTCTGATTACAATTACCTTTATGAACAGTAAAAACTTTTCAACTCGTGACAATTATTTCGGATTAAGCCATCGAGATATACGAGAGGAATTAAGCGAGAGGGTCTTATCAAATGTCGTTGAAGATTCTTCTAAAAAAATCAGTGTTTTAACTGCGGTAAAAAATCAAGCTGAAACACCAAAAGAATTTTTTGATAAACCTTTTTCGCAACAATCAAATTTAGACACAATTCACCTTGCCACGGTACGAGATGCGTTAGGAGATACTCCTGAAAGCCGATTGGAATTTCAAAAATACCGTTCACTGTATAATCAGATGATGGCTCCGGTATTATTAAGAAATATTTTCCCTGTCGGCTTGGTCGGATTATTCTGTTTATTGATGATAATGATTTTGATTTCGACCGATGACAGTCGAATTTTTAATTCATCTGCAACAATGGTGCAAGACATAATTCTGCCGATGTTCAAAAAACAGATTTCACCGAAATTGCACCTTTTGATTTTGAGATTATCAACTGTTTTTGTGGCAATAATTTTCTTAATCGGGTCATTATGCTTTGCCAATTTGGATTATTTGAATATGTATGTAACAATTATGGCGGCAGTATGGACAGGAGGTGCGGGAGCAATTATGCTTTTCGGGCTTTACAGTCGATTCGGTAATTTAGTCGGGGCGTGGTGTTCTCTGATTTTCGGTTCAGGAATTAGTGTCGCAGGAGTTTTAGGACAAAGATATTGGGCAAAAAACATCTATCCGTTTTTAGAAAATCATGGATGGGTAGATGATATTGACAGTTTCCTTCGCAATGTTTCTGCACCGTTTGACCCGTGGATTAAGTGGTCTATGGATTCGACAAAATTCCCAATCAATTCGTATGAAATCACATTGCTTGCTATTATTTTATCAGTGATTGCCTATGTAATCGGCTCACTTGTAAGTTATAAGCCGTATGATTTGGATAAATTACTGCATCGTGGAATTTACAGTGACGGAGAAAAGATGGTAAAAGAAAAACTTACTTTGCGCAAAATTTTTGCACAACTTATCGGTATTACTCCTGAATACACCAAAGGTGATAAATTTATTGCTTATGCAGTTTTTATTTATTCATTTGTGTATAGTTTCGGAATTTGCTTCCTGCTGGTGGTTATTTGGAATGCGATTTCTCCATGGCCTATGAAGTATTGGAGTATTCAATTTTTTATCACAATGATGTTAGTTCCTATGCTTTTAGGGGTAATAACTACAATTTGGTTTATGATTGGCGGAATTATAGATATTAAACGACTTTTTGTTGATTTAGAGAAAAAGGTTGCAGATGACAGCGATAATGGACAGATTTTGAAATAAAAGGAGTTTTTGTATCAAATAAATTATATAAAAAACTGTAATTAATTACGGCGGCATAGAGAAAACAGTGCCGCCTTTTTCTTTGCATTGATAAAATAAGCTTATGCCTTCAGAGATCGTGAGTACTTCAAATTGAAAATCTATCGACTGCCGGAAATTTTAAGAGAGAAATCATTATAAATTTTTGTTACAAGCGGTCTATGAGGATAAAAAACTATATCTTTTTCAAAAATTATGGGATATCTGTGGAAAAAAATCAATTTTTTTTTGAATTTTAACTTGAAAATTTTAAAAAGTGTGGCAAATTATAGGAAGTAATCTTTTTGAAGATGCTTTGACGTGCGCTCATAGCTCAGTCGGTAGAGCAAATGACTCTTAATCATTGGGTCGAAGGTTCGAGTCCTTCTGGGCGTACCATTTTTAAGAGATTATGGAAATTTTATGGTGATTGTAGCTCAGTTGGTTAGAGCGCCTGGTTGTGGCCCAGGAGGTCGAGGGTTCGAGTCCCTTCATTCACCCCATTTTTTTGCCCAAAATTTGGGCAAAAAAACATGAAGCCTGAAAAGGCTTCGCTTCATGCACCGAAGGTGCGCTTCATGGCACGCAGTGCCGCTTCATACGGCGAAGCCGTGCTTCATAAAACGCCTTTTCAGATGAAGCAGCTTCATTTCATTCCGCTATGAAGCATTGTTCCGTTTTACTCCACAATATGAAGCATCTCCACTTTGTTCCGATATGAAGCACTCCGCTTTCGCTCCGTATGACCTGTCATCCATAGCACTTTGTGCGACGGATGATGAGAAAATTAAAAATGAGAGTTCTCCGCCTCTTTCTTCCATCATTGATTCAGCGTATTCCATACTTTTGGAAAACCACGCTCCAAATTTTTCTGTATCAAAAACAGTAAAATCAGCATTCGTCCCATGATAAACAATTAGCGGTTCACCATTCTCATCAACGACCTTTGAATCCTTAAACCAGTTTTTAAACTGTAAAGTTTCAGTTTGTGGCTTGACTTTTATCCCAACTTGTGATATATTATGGTATGCGGAGTCAAAAGTGAATCTGTCGGGGAATTGGACCCCTTCAGTATTCAATATGGCTTCCGCTTTTTTTGAGGCGTATAATATACTTGATACCCCTTGTTTCTCACTCTCCACAGCTTTGGCCGCAAGATTCGAAAACACATTTTTTTTACCATATGCTGATGTCATAATATGTGCGTCAATCCTATTTAAATCCGCGCGCCCATTTAACAAAATAGGAACTATCACAGGGTTATTGTTTTTATCAGCCAACTCAAGAATTACCACTACACTTGTATCTGGTTGAGTTTTAGAGGTAATTATCATTAATGGGTTTTCGAGTTTTCCCGGTATTTGTTTTATCAATTCACCTAAATCGTGGTTGTGGTCTTTTGTTTTTTGTTTAGGAGAATAAATACTTTTTATGTGGGTGGATGTCGTCATAATTGGCAATTTGGGAAAACCTAAATCAGCAAATAACGATGGCGTGTCCCTCATAAAAATTGACCCGTTACCTTTATAATTTCCCCCCATTACAGCGTCAACACTTTCATCAAAAGGAATTTGATAATACGGTTTATTCTCTGCCACCGCAAACCTTGCAGCATTTTCGCCATTTTTCAAAAAAAATCGCAAATTTTTTTGATTTTTTTCAAAAAACGACTTGATTTTTTCATGTTTTTGATGTAATTTATTAATGCTGTCAGTGTAGTAGACGGTATTGCCGCTATTACCTTTTGCTGACAGCTTTTTAATTTCTGTTAATTCAAGCGAATATATTCTTTTACTATCCTTATCAATACTTTCTTTCACAGTAATTAATACATCTGCAATTTCATTACCAATCACAAATGGTGAGGCGAAACGATAAATCTTAACATTAGGATCATTATTTTTCAAATCATGGGTGGGGGATGGAAGAAATCTCTCTCCACAAAAATATTAATTTAAATGCAACCTCCCAATAGACAAAAAATTCGGTAAAATCAATTTCTAAAAGTCTGAAATTACTTTCCTTAAATAACGGTAAAAAATTCAATTTTTTAAAAAATCATGGTCAATCTGTGAAAAAAATTAATAATAGCAATAAAAAAACCTTGATAATTTTATTATTTATGTTATATTACTGAATAGTAATAATAAAATTATGGGCAAAATGCTCAAAATTAAACAAAAAAAGAAAAGGATAAATCAAAATGGGGCACATGAACATGGCTGAGCAGGTCGACTTGAAAAGTCGAGATTACTTATGCAGAGAAGAGTTGGAAGCTCTTCAGCTGAAACGTTTAAAAGAGATTGCGGCACACGCTTTTAATAATGTAGAGTTTTATCGCAATAAATTTAAAGAGTTTAATGTTTCAGTTGATGATATCAAAAGCCTCAAAGATATCAGCAAACTCCCCTTTACAGTAAAAACTGATTTAAGGGATAATTATCCTTTCGGACTTTTTGCCGTTCCTCAAGAAGAAATTTTGCGAGTTCACGCTTCAAGCGGAACCACCGGTAAGCCGATTGTTGTTGGTTATAATCAGCACGACTTGGAAGTGTGGGGCGAAGTGGTTGCCCGCTCATTTATTGCCGCAGGCTTAAACAAAAGTGATAAAATTCAAGTCTCTTACGGATACGGACTTTTTACCGGCGGTTTGGGAGCGCATTACGGAGCAGAAACTTTAGGTGCTATGGTTGTTCCGACCAGTGTCGGCAATACTGACCGTCAGATTATGTTGATGAATGACTTCGGGGCAAATGCTATTTGCTGTACTCCGAGTTACTTTACATTTATTATTGAAAAGGCAAAGTCAATGGGTATCGACTTAAAGAGCTTGCCGTTGCGTGCAGGTATTTTCGGTGCAGAACCGTGGACTTTGGAGATGCGTCACCAAATCGAAGTCGAAGCAGGTATCAAGGCTTATGACATTTACGGACTTTCTGAAATTATTGGTCCGGGTGTGGCAATCGAGTGTGAGTGTCAGGACGGACTTCACGTATTTGAAGACCATTTCTATCCGGAAATCATTGATCCTGACACCTTGGAAGTTTTGCCGGACGGCGAAGTTGGTGAGTTGGTATTAACCACTTTGACCAAGCAGGCAATGCCGATGATTCGCTATCGTACTCGTGATATTACCAGCATTAAGACTGAAAAATGTGCTTGCGGCAGAACTTTACGCCGAATCAATCGCATCTCAAGCCGCAGTGACGATATGATGATTATCAAGGGAGTTAATGTTTTCCCGTCACAAATCGAAGCGGCATTATTGGCAGTTGATGGTACATTGCCCTATTATAATATCATCCTTTTCAAGGATAAAGGCATGGATAATATCGAAGTCGCTGTTGAAGTTCGTCCGGAACTTTTCAGCGACAAGGTCAGCGTATTGGAAGCACTTCAAGCCAAACTTACCCACTCAGTTGAAAGCGTCACCGGCTTGAGAATCAAAGTAAAATTGGTTGCTCCCAATACCATTATCAGAAGTGAAGGCAAGGCAAAACGTGTGCTTGATCACCGTTATTTAAGCAATTAATCATAGACAAATAAAGGAGTCTGAAACTATGAAAAAAAACGTATTTTTAATTGTGTTTGCAGTAATGATGCTCATCGGAGTTAATGCTCAGGCAAATAGTTGGGGCGAGAAAATTCTGCTCTATATTCCTAATCGAATCGTTGATTTGACTGATCTTTTTTCAGTCGGCGTTGGCGTCGGCGGAACCGTGCGTGCTGAATTGATGGCGACCGAACTTGCGAAAGTAGGAGGTTCTTACGATTTCGGCACATTGAGAGCTTATAAAGATTGGAATCGCCAGTACGGATTCGGTATGCAAAAAGGCTGGTATTGGTCATTGGTTTCATTGGGCGAGGAGAGTAGCCGCCGTTATAATACTATCGGTTGGGTTGATGAATACTATCAGGGATGTGCCGGTATTCCATTGCCGAATGAGCCGATTTATAACTACTACATGGGACAGAGAGATTTCTGGCGAATCGGCGGAGCGTTGGGCTTCTTAGTTGAAGGAGAATTTTATATTAACCCGATTGAATGGGTTGATTTCCTGACAGGTTTGGTATTTATCGACCTTCGTCAAGATGATTTTGAAGTTGTTGACTTCCAGTAATTAAAAAAAGAAATATCATAATAGGAAAATCAGTTAAATGATTTTCCTATTTTTTTTTATCTATCCCATAAAATTAAGAATGCCTCCTCCTCTACCAAAGGCTATGGAGGAGAGTGGAATTATAAATTATAGTAAATGTCGCACAAGAGAGCGACGAAGTGTGAGCTTGAAACGGCTCGTAATTTCCGGATTCTTCGCTTCGCTCTGAATGACGTTGGGCAGACGTACCGTAGTAGCAGCAATGCAGGAACAAACTCGTCATGCAGAGTGTGATGACTGCCATGTGTGAAGTATTTGGCATATTATTCGTCGCACCCAAAGTGTGCATCCATCCATGCTTCCCTAATAATTTTTAGATTCATAGGATAGCAGAGTTTTTGAATACAAAAAAAGGAAGGTTCGAAAAGAACCTTCCTTTGAAAAATTTCGCAGTGCAAAAATTAACGTTTGCTGAACTGGAAACGACGACGTGCGCCCGGCTGACCGGGTTTCTTACGTTCCTTAACACGTGCATCGCGGGTAAGCATGCCGCTTGATTTCAAGCTGCCGCGGAGTGCTTCATCCATAAGAACCAAAGCACGAGCAACACCATGACGGATAGCACCTGCTTGACCTGAAACACCACCACCGCAAACATTTGCAGAGATATCAACTTTGCCTTCTTTGTCAGCAACTTTCAAAACCTGCATGATGTAACCGGGAAGAGCAACTACTTTGAAATATTCATTTACGTCTTTGCCGTTAACAGTAATTTTGCCGGTACCTGCGGTCATACGAACGCGAGCTACTGAGCATTTACGGCGACCTGTTGCACAAAATTCATTAATATTAGCCATGATTTACTTCTCCATGCTTACTTTTACAGGTTTCTGTGCAGTTTGCGGATAATCAGCACCTGCATAAACTCTCAATTTACGGAACTGAGCGCGGCCCAAACGACCGTGGGGGAGCATACCCCAAACAGCACTCTTGATAATACGAGCAGGATCACTTTCACGAAGTTTTTCGGGAGTAGTGATTTTCAAACCGCTGCGGTAACCGGTGAATTTCTGATATTCTTTTTTGATATCTTTTTTGCCGGTGAATACAGCTTTTTCTGCATTGATAACGATAACGAAAGCACCGGTATCAACGTGCGGAGTATAGGTCGGCTTGTCTTTGCCGCGGAGAGCATTAGCGATTTTTACCGCCATGCGACCAACAGGAGCTTCAGAAGCGTCAAAAAGGAGATAGCCTCTTTCAATTTCTCCAACTTTTGCCAAATAAGTTTTCATAAAAAATTTACCTTTTTAATTAATGTTAAAAAACGTAACAGTTTTATTAACAAGCATTTACCGTTACTTGCTAATCATGCTGAGCGAACTGTCTATGTCAAAACGCCGACTTTCGATAGAAACTTATAGTGCCAAGGTCGCTAATTACTATTAAAGACCTTTTTACTACGCCCCTATTTCCTCTGCGTTTTTTTGTACGCCCCACCGGTGGTCTCACAAATGTTGGATGATCGGCCCCATAAATAGACCACCAAGTTCAGTTAATATACCACAAAATGCAAAAAAGTCAAATTAAAAAACAAAAAAAATAGGGAAAAAATGAAAATTGAAAGTTCAACATAGAATTTTCACGGATTGAATGGCGTAAAACATAATTTAAGATTATTATAATTACACTTACTCCCCCAAAAAACAGCCATTATCTTCATTATAAAATTTAATTCCAGTTGCCTAAAAAATTAAATCTTTTTTAAAAAATATGGGGAATATGTGATTTTTTTGTGAAAATTTTTACTTTTTTTCAAAAAATGATTGGAAAAAAGCAAAAAAGATATTATATTAAGAGAAACAGAAATTTTTGTTTTTGTTGAAGCAGTCCCGTGGTGTAATGGCAGCACAAGTGGTTTTGGTCCATTTAGTTGAGGTTCGAATCCTTGCGGGACTGCCATTTTTTTGCAAAAAATGGTCAATCTGCAAAAGAGTGCCATTTTTTTTGCAATAAAAAAATGGACAATCCAATAAAGACTGCCATTTTTTTGCAAAAAATGGTCAATCCGCAAAAGAGTGCCATTTTTTTTGTAAAAAATGGTCAATCCCACAAAGAGTGCCATTTTTTTGCAAAAAATGGTCAATCCGCAAAAGACTGCCATTTTTTTGCAATAAAAAAATGCTTTATTTATGGTGTTTTTCAAAAAAAATGGCAATAATTTTTGAATTTGACTTGAAAAAAATCATTAATTGATTATTATATAATGAATAATAGTAGGTAAAAACAAAATCAGGATTTTTTTATGTCAAAATTAGTTATTGTAGAATCTCCGACCAAAGCCGGTACTATCGGCAGAATGTTGGATAATTCATATCGGATTGTTGCTTCTATGGGGCATGTCAGGGATTTGCCTGAACGGTCTATCGGCGTGGATATTGAAAATAATTTTACTCCGCTTTACGTCGATACTCCCAGAAGTAGAAAAATTGTTGCGGATTTGAAGAAAATGGCTCGCTCTGCCGACGAAATTTATCTCGCACCCGACCCTGACCGTGAGGGAGAAGCGATTGCCTGGCACTTGCAGGAACTTTTGAAAACCAAGCAGAATATCAATAAATTTCACCGTGTGACTTTCCACGAAATTACCTCGACTGCTATTAAAAATGCGATGGCGAATAAGGGGGTAATCAATATGGATTTAGTTGATGCCCAGCAGGCGCGCCGTGTATTGGATAGAATTGTCGGTTACAAGGTCAGTCCTTTGTTGTGGCAGAAATTAGAGAAAGGCATGAGTGCAGGTCGTGTTCAGAGTGTTGCATTGCGTTTAATTGTTGAACGTGAACGACTTATTCAAGATTTTAAGCCGCAGGAATACTGGAATTTTTTAATCGTTTTTGCCAATATGGCAGGATTTGAAGTTACTTGCAAACTTTTCAAAATCAATGGTGAGAATTTTGTAATTGATAATGAAACTGCGGCGGCAAAACTGCTTGATAATGTTTTGAATCACACTCAATTGCCGATTGTAAAAAATCTTGAACGTGCCGATAGACGGCGTTTCCCATATCCACCGTTTACTACCAGTACCATGCAGCAGGCGGCAAGCAGTTTCCTGCATTTTTCCCCCAGCAGTACCATGAAATATGCACAGGAGCTTTACGAGGGTGTGGAAATCGGAGCAGAGGGTTCTGTCGGTTTGATTACCTATATGCGTACCGACTCGGTTAATATTGCCAAAGAGGCACAACTGAGTTGTCGGAACTTCATTGAGAAGCATTACGGCAGCGATTATGTCCCTGCCAAATTCAATGTTTACAAAAGCAAGAGTTCTGCACAGGAAGCCCACGAAGCAATCCGTCCGACCGATGTTAATCGTACTCCTGAAAGTTTAAAAAATGTTTTGAGTGAACAGCAATTAAAGTTGTATACGCTTATTTGGCAACGATTTGTGGCAAGTCAGATGACTCCTGCAATCTATACCCAAACAACTTTGGATGTGGAAGTTATCGGGGCAGATAAGGCAAGTTATATTTTCCGTAATAGTGTTAGCGTACCGAAATTTGCCGGCTGCACAGTGGTTTACAATGATGAACGCAAGGAAGAGGGCAACAAGGAGAATGCAACGCTTGCAAATATGCTTAATTCTTTGCAGCTCAATGAGTTGATGCGAATTGTCAGTGCTGACAAAGAGCAGAAATTTACCGAACCTCCTCCGCATTTCTCGGAAGCAAGTTTGATCAAGGAACTTGAGGAAAACGGTGTTGGTCGTCCGTCAACTTACGCAAGTATTATCAAAACTATCATTCAGCGTAAATATGTTGAGAAAGAAAAAAGCAAACTCATTCCGACAGAATCAGGTTATCAGGTAAATGATTTTCTCGTCGGCAATCTGCCGGAACTTTTCGACGTCGGTTTTACCGCTCAAATGGAGGAACAACTTGACGAGGTTGAGTCCGGAAAGTTAAATTGGACGAATATGCTCAAAGACTTTTACAGCCAATTTGAAGTATGGCTTAACCAAGCGAAAATTAAGGACGCTCCTGCAAGCAGTGATGCGGAAATTTTGGTCAAATTATTTGATAATGTCAAATTTAATGAACCGCAGAAAGTCGGACGCAGAATTTATGATGACGGTAAATTTATGAACTCAATTCGTGAAAAATTCGCCAAAGACGGTACAATTAGTACAAAGCAGTATGCGGCATTAATTACTCTTGCGGCGAAATATAGCGAGCAGCTTGATTTGAATTTGCCGGAAACTATGCGAAGCGAAATTAATGAAGCACTCGATAAATTGCGTGGAGCAGAAATTGCCAAAGAACAGAATGATAATCAAGAAGTTTTGGAACTTTTTAACTCTTTCAGTCAAGTAAAATGGCAAGAGGCATCATCGGCAAATAAGAGATTTTTCGATGAGAAGAAATTTTTTAATTCTTTGAAAAAACAAGCTGAAGCCGGTAAAATTTTGAGCGAGAAACAGCTTTCAGTGCTTAAAAGATTGGCTGAAAAATATGCAAATGATTTGCTTGATAAATCAAAAGTTTTTGCGTTTTTGGGAATTGAGGAAAATTCTGATGCGACTGCACCGACTTCCGAAGCAAATGTCAACCGTGATGAAGCAATCAAGTTATTAGTTGCCAAACTTTCACAGGTAAAAAATTGGACGCCGCCGGTCAAAAAAGGTCGATTTACTTATGACGATAAGGCCTTTTTTAACTCAATTGCCAAACAGCTTGAAAGCGGTAAAATTTTGAGCGACAAACAGTTTGCTGCATTGAAAAAATTGGCGGCAAAGTATTAGATGATGAGCAAATAACTGGGAGTTTAATTACTGAAAAATGTTTTATTTTTTATCATATTTACAGGATAGTTTCGGGCCTGCACGATTGTTTGAATATTTGACATTTCGAGCAGGGGGAGCAGGTTTTACTGCTTTTTTGATAGTTCTGCTTTTGGGGTCATTTACTGCAAAAAAACTTCGTGCTTGCAATGCACAGGCGATCAATCGCTATGCCGGATTGCTGGATGCTGACAAACTCGATAAGGAAAAGGAAAAAACTCCGTCAATGGGCGGGATTTTGATTATCGGAGCGGTGATTATTTCCGCATTGCTCTGGTCAAATTTAACTAATGTCATTCCATTGATTTTAATTATTTCTACAGTGGAATTTACCTTGATCGGCTTTTGGGATGACTACAAAAAAGTTTATCAGAGAAATCGTGACGGTTTAAGCGAAACAATGAAGTGGATTACAACTTCCGTAGTGGCATTGTCGGTGGTTGCAGCATTGATTATGATTCCGGCAACCAAGCCTTTGATGCAGGAGATAATGGTGCCGTTTATGAAAGAACCTTTGCATATTGGCTGGTGGTCAATTTTCATCTCAATTGTGGCGATTCTCGGTTGCACTCATGCAGTGAATTTGACTGACGGTAAGGACGGTCTGGCATCAGGATGTATGATTTTTGCGATGTCCTCAATGTCAATTTTTGCCTACTTGACGGGTAATAGAATTTGGGCGGACTATTTGAATTTGCCATTGATAAGCGGTGTCGGAGAGACACTGGTTTTCGGCAGTGCAGTAGTTGGTGCTTGTGTCGGATTTTTGTGGCACAATTGTCATCCTGCCTCAATGTTTATGGGGGATACGGGGTCACTGCCGTTAGGCGGTGCATTGAGTGTAATTGCGGTAATTCTGCGGCAGGAGTTATTGTTGATACTTGTTGGCGGAGTTTTTGTGCTTGAAGCAGGGTCAGTTATTTTTCAGAAATTCACCTTTAAACTTTGGAGAAAGCGTTTTTTCCGTTGCACGCCTTTTCACCACCACTTTGATAAAAGCTGGGGCGGCAGTTGGAGTGAAAATCAAATAGTTGTGCGTTTTTGGATTATCGCAGGAATATGTGCATTATTGGCATTGGCAACACTTAAATTGCGTTAGACATTACATTAGGGAGGAGGATAAATGGAAACCCATTGGTTGCTGACGATTGTAGCACTTTTTTTATTAATCGGCGTATTTTCGAGTAAAATTTCAAGTCGGTTTCAATTTCCGGCACTTTTGATGTTTTTGCTGGTTGGTTTGATTGTTCCGAGTGAAGATAGTAATCTTATACACAATTACGATTTTGTGAATTTCATAAGTGCCGCCTGCATGAGTTTTATTCTTTTTTCGGGTGGGTTGGATTCTAATTTGCCCCAAATGAAGCGATGTGCTGCTACCGGAATAATTTTGGCAAGTATCGGGGTGATTTTAACCACCGTATTTCTCGGTTGTTCGGTGAAACTTATATTGCCTAATTTTCCGCTTGCTTGGTGTTTGCTTTTAGCGAGTGTGGTATCGTCGACCGATGCGGCGGCGGTTTTCGGCATTTTGCGGGGCAAGGGGGTAAGTTTAAAAGGCAATTTAGCTCCTTTGCTTGAACTTGAATCGGGGAGCAACGACCCGATTGCGGCATTTATGACATTGTTTATGATTTCAGTAATTCAGCAAGCGGATTCGAGTGCTTATTGGTTTTTTATCCCCCAATTGATTTGGAAAATCGGTAGCGGAATTGCCTGGGGGTATGTCATCGGCAGATTTAGTGAATGGCTTTTTAATAAACTTAAACTTGAGTACGAGGGGCTTTACTATGTAATCAATATTGCGGTGGTGCTTTTAAGTTACGGCGGAGCAGAGTGCTTGAAGGGGAACGGCTTTATGGCAAGTTACATTGCCGGTTTGACCATGAGCAGTCTGCGATTTAACTACAAACGCGGAGTCAGTCGTTTTTCGGATGGGCTGGCTTGGCTGTGTCAGGTGATGCTTTTTATGGTACTTGGCCTTTTGATGGATTTTGAAGCGTTGCTTGGAATTTGGTGGAAAGGTTTATTAATTGCGGCAAGTTTGATGTTTGTTGCCAGACCATTGGCAGTTTTGCTAAGCACAGTCAGGAGTAAACTATCATTTGCCGAGAAAATTTTTGTCTCATGGGTAGGGCTTCGCGGAGCGGCACCGATTGTGCTTGCGACATTTCCGCTTTATTACTTCAAGGATAATGAAGTATTTGCGAAATATGCAGGCGAGTTATTTACCATTATCTTTTTTGTAGTGATAACATCGGTGGTCTTTCAGGGGAAAACACTTATGTTCGTGGCGAAAAAACTGCATTTGGACAGCCCATTCAAAAAGCAGGAGCGTAACCCCTTGGAGTTGGAGATAACCGATAGTTTCAAGAGCGTTATGAAGGAATTTAATGTAACTGCCGACTCTGAAATAATCGGTAAATCATTGGCGGAAATAAAATTCCCAACCGGAGTTATGGTGGTGCTGATCAGAAGAAATGATAGTTTTATCCTTGCCAGAGGGGAGTCGGTAATTGCCCGGAATGACGGATTGTTGCTTTTAGGTGACGGGACACTGGTTGAGGAATTGGCAATGAATTACCACTTGTCAGTCTAATTGGAAAATAAAGGAGTAGTAAATGGCTTGTTCGATATATGGAATTGTAAATTCGGCAAATACTGAAGCAAATAGATTGTTGCTGCAAAAAATCGGACAGGCGGAGTCAATCGGCAATAATTTTAAATCGCTTGAAAGTTCTGACGGTCGAATCCTATTAGCAACCAATGAGAGCAGTGTAAGTTATGCTCAAATTGACAAATTGCGAGTTGCCGTTTACGGAGAAATTTTTAACCTCGGAAATTTGAGTTTAAGTAGTTGTATCTCCTCTGAAAATCAAGCTGAAATTATCGCTCAATTGTACCAAAAAAACGGAATTGAT
Source organism: Lentisphaeria bacterium (assembly GCA_017456285.1). GTDB lineage: Bacteria > Verrucomicrobiota > Lentisphaeria > Victivallales > Victivallaceae > RGIG5270. Next base: position 1,747 of record JAFTJQ010000091.1, on the reverse strand, counting down.
TTTGTCCGTAAATTGAATGGCAGTTTTTTGATTGCCGTCTATGATGAGCGAATGAGTAAATTTTTCTTGATTCGAGATAATTTAGGGAAAAAGACGCTCTTTTATTACATCAATGATAAGCAGGAACTTTTTTTCGCTGACCGTATTTCTGCGATTAGGGCGGCAGATGATTTGGAGATAAATGAGAGTGCCATAAGTGAATATCTCTCACTGCAAGCAATTTACGGAACTAAAACAATCTATAAAGATGTTTTCAAATTGTTACCTGCTTCAGTGCTGGAACTTGATTTGAGAAATGTCAGTTATAAAATTTTCCGCTATTATAAAGCCGATTTGGTTACAAAGAGTAATTTGAATTTCAAAGACAGTCAGACAGAGTTATTTAATAAAGTTTGTCAGGCGGTCAATCGGCGATTGCAATTCAATAATTCAGATAATATCGGAGTTTTTTTGTCAGGTGGGATTGATTCGAGTATTGTGGCTTCCTTGACAGCTTGTTTATCGAGTCAAAAGGAGATTCATGCTTTTACCATCGGATTTGAAAATCAAGTCTACGATGAAAGTGCGGCGGCAAGTGCGACTGCGAAGTTTCTTAATCGGAAATACGGCAATAAAATTATTCATCATATTCGCAAAATTGAGGCTGACGATTTTTCACTATTAGGTGAAATCGGGAGAAATTACGGCGAAGTTTTTGCCGATGCGTCAATGATTCCTACTTGGCATTTGTCGGCTTTTGCTAAAGAGTTGGTGCCGATAGTTTTAAGCGGAGACGGCGGAGATGAATTTTTTGCAGGTTACAATCGTTACATTGTGATGAAGTATCTGGAGTTTATCAATAAGATCCCGTTGAAGTTGCGGAGAACTTTTTTGGGGCAGCTGATAAAAATGTTTCCGAGTGATAATGAGCGTGGAATCGGGAATAAGTTGTGCCGCTTGAGCCAAGTTGCCATGCAGGAGAATTTGAGTCGGCAGTATCAGCGAATTTTTGATCGGGCGACTACGAACTTAAAAAGCCGTATTTGCAACTTCTCAATTTCTGAATCGGAGAATATTTTTGATGAGTTTGTGGATGCTCGAGCAGAAAATATTGTGGAAAAATGTCAGGAGTTTGACCAGAATCACTATATCTGGAGCGATGTATTGACCAAAGTAGATGTCGCCGCCGCGGCAAATTCATTGATAATCAGAAGTCCACTGCTGGATAGCGACGTAATTCAGTTTGCCAATTCGTTGCCGGTAAATTATAAATTGAAATCAAGAAATAAAAAATATATCCTCAAAGAGACTTTTGCCGAGTTTCTGCCGTTTGAATTGCTTGCAGGCACTAAAAAAGGTTTTGCATTGCCGCTCGGTGAATTTCTGTGCGGTAAATGGAATAAACCTATGAAAGAGCGATTGCTTGAAAACCGTCTTATTCAAAGTAATTTATTTAATCGCAGTGAATTGGCGAAATTACTTGAAACAAATCGCAGTATCGAGCAAAATTGCCATTTGATTTTGTCCTTGATTATGCTTGACTTCTTTTTAGAAAATCAGTAGTAACAAAGTCGCGATAATGTATAAATTGTCCGCTGATAGGTCGGGAGTACGGTGGTAAAAGGTTTGTTTTTTTGTGGGGAGTTGATTGCACTCCCCACACCCCAGCAACCAGCCATCAGGCTGGACGATTGTAATTTGAGTGGGTGCGATATGGCGGTTTGGTGATTGCTTCAATGTGGCAAAATTTTCAAGTTGTCCTCCCGCT
>JAFTJQ010000090.1 GCA_017456285.1 Lentisphaeria bacterium | reverse complement strand
TATTCCCCCTCTTCCTTGCCGTTAACGGGACGAGAGGAGCGTTGGTTGCGACTATAATTCTGGATTCTTCGCTTCGCTCTGAATGACGAGTTTGGTGTGTCTTTATCTCCGTGGCACGATATATAGCCGTCATGCAGAGGAGCGAAAGCGACGAAGCATCCAGTCTACGAGCCGTCAGGCTCGCACTTCGTCGCTCCGAAAGAGCGACACCTGCCGTAATTCATAATTCCCCTGTCCTCCATAGCCTTTGGCGACGGAGGATGCATTCTTAATTTTTAATTCCATGCATTCATACATCCGATTATAAAAATCGGATGTATTATTTTTTTAGCGGACGACGTTAGCAGAGACTTGGCATTTTTTGACATAGAGGATAAAACCGACGTCATGCCACTCTGAAGTCATATCCAAAGTTTTTCTGCCACCGATTTTGCGGGCAGTTTTAGTTGCCAAATTAACAACATTCGGAACATTTACGGTATCGCTGAACCATGCGGTAGTATCTGCTTCCTCGACTCCGCCGGTAATTAATGGGATTCCGCAGAAATAGAGCCCCCAGTTTTCCGCATTGAGATGAGCTACACTCTGACCCTGCAGTGCAATCGGCTGTCCATTAAGCTGTTCAAGTTCAGTGATTTGTACGGTTGAACATCCTGAAATAAGGGTAATTACGATAGTTGCCAATACTAAAACAATTGATTTTTTCATATTTTAATTCTCCTTTGGTTTTTCGGTTATTAAATATGTAGTAATATAGGCGAATAATAAAAAAAATCAAGTAAATTTTGTTAAAAATATAGAATTTAATCACAGACACAAGATAAAATTAAGAATTATCCTCCGTCGCCAAAGGCTATGGAGGACAGGGGAATTATGAATTACGGCAGGTGTCGCTCTTTCGGAGCGACTAAAAGCGAGCCTGATGGCTCGTAGACTGGATGCTTCGTCGCTTTCGCTCCTCTGTATGACGTCGACTTGATTTTACTTCGGTGGTACAGATATGCCAAATTCGTCATCCAGAGGCACTGAAAAGTGCCTCTGGATTCAGTGTAAGTGTCGCAAGACACGCTATAAAAAAGTGGCAGGAATTTATTTCATGCCACACAACCCATAATTCTTAATTCTGCATTCTTAATTCTTAATTCTGAATTGTGTGCTGGATTCTTCGCATGATAGTCATCACGCTCTGAATATAAACAAAAAAATACCGTCCGAACTATCGGACGGTACTATTGCCGGAAAAATTGGTTCAAAATTTTAAAAGTTTATTATTTAACTTTTACACCATTGATTACGCCTGGATATCCAGTAGCGGTACATTTGACTTTCTTGAATACGAAATAGTCTTCTGTATCAATTTTGTATTTTGCACCAAGCAATGCATCTGCTTTGTTTGCTTCGCAAGCATTATAAACAGCAGCTTGTTTTGCCAAGGTGTTTGGAGAAGCGATGAGTGACAATGGACTGTTGGTAGTAGCTGAGAATGCATCGTCAGCAAATGCAGATACACCCCATGCAATGCAACCAAAAAGAACATTGACTTGAGCTTCGCCAGTAACAGCTTTTTCTGCAACAGTTACTTGAGTATCATACTCAACAGTAGATGCAAATTTAGTTGCGCAAGCAGCGTCATTTGTATTAATTGATTTGCAACCACTGAGTACCACTGCACTTACAGCACAGCCGAGCAAAAGGATTAATGTTTTTTTCATAATAAAACCCTTTCTTTTTTGTTTATGTTATTGTTCCGGCACAATAACAAGTTTAATTATCATTATTTTCTGTGGCTAAAATCATTTCTACGGGGGTCAAGTATTTTTTCTTGTTATTGCACTCTTTGCAGGCAACAACGACATTCCCTTTGGTACTTTTGCCACCTCGAACTATGGGGACGATATGATCCATAGTCAATTCCTCGCGAGGGAATTTTTTGCCGCAATAGTAGCAAATGCCTTTAGCTAAAAGGTTCTGAAAATAACTGCTTTTGCGTAATTCACGAGCCTTTTCACGCTCGCGTTTAATATGTTTCTCATCACGATGAATTTCAATGTAATCGTCCATAATTTATAGCCCTTTAACTTACTATAATTTGTATTTTTTATTATGCAAGCAAAAAAAATAAAAAAAATTGAAAAAATTACAAGTGTACTATAAAATTAAGAATTCATAATTAAGAATTAAGAATTATGGGTTGTGTGGCATGAAATAAATTCCTGCCACTTTTTTATAGCGTGTCTTGCGACACTTACAGTGCCTCTGGATGACACATTTGGCATATCTATGCCCCCCACCGTCATTCAGAGCGAAGCGAAGAATACGGAAAAAATAGTCGTGTATATTGGTGGTTAAATCGGTATGGCATCAGCTCCACGCTGATGTTTAGGCGGATTGGGTAAAAGTTTTTGATTCGAGGATTCAACTGTCTGCTATCGCAGACGGGCGGTGGACGGCAGCAGGCTTGCTGCCTTTTTTTTAGCAGCCCCCGCCTTTTTTTTGAGGGTTCTGCACCCTCAAACTCCGCACAAGGTCAGCGACCTTGACCAAAAAGATGCTTGCGCATCTTATCACGCTCACGCACACGTCAGACTTGTCGGATAATTCAATTCCAACGTACTTTCGACGGTAAGGAAGAGGGGGAATACAAAGGGGGAGAGTAGCTTGGAGCAATTTAGCGACAAGTGGCAATCTCCCCCGTTGTGTGGCAACTCGTGGCAAAAGATTTGAGGTGTCATTCCGCAAAAAAGCGGGAGGACAACTCGAAAATTTTGCCACATTAAAGCAATCACCAAACCGCCATATCACACCCACTCAAATTACAATTGTCCAGTCTGATGACTGGTTGCTGGGGTGTGGGGAGTGCAATCAACTCCCCACAAAAAAACAATAATTTTGACCACCGCAGTCATGACCTGTCAACGGACATGCCATGCCTCCATGCGTCCAACTTCATGCGGCTACTTATACGATTTACGGAAGCTTCCGGGTGAAACGGAATAATATTCCTTGAAAGTTTTAGAAAAATAAGCAGTATTATAAAACCCGCATTTTTCGGCAATTTCTTTAATTGAGAGATTGCTTGTCTGCAACAACTGAATTGCCAGTTTTATGCGAAGTTCAATTAGATATTTATAAGGTGTTTTGCCCTCGAAGTCAGCGAATTGACGCATAAAATGGTAACGGCTGTAATTTGCCACATGTGCCATATCGTCGATGGTAACATCGCTTGACAAATTTTTTATGCAGTAATCCTGAACATCCAACAACCATTTGGGTTTAGCACCGACATTGTCGCTCAAAAGTTGTGAATTATTAAATAACTGCATCAGAAAATTATAGGTCATTGCTGATAATTTGTAGGGGGTGTCAATTTTATTCTGACAACTCTCATTAATAATTTTAAAAGCGAGGGCAGGAATCTCTTTATCGCCTTGATAATCAATAACTTCGCCGAATCTCCTCCGATAATTTTTAAGTAATCGCAAAGCCTCCTGTCCGTCAAAAGTTAAAAAAATAAATTCCCATTCTTCACTATCCGCAGGCAGATAATAAACAGAGTTTTCAGGCACAATTGCCGTAAATCCGATATTGGGAGTAAGTTCATATTTTTTGCTTCCGAATTCAAAAACTCCTCTCCCCTTGAGAGTATATTGCCAAATTCCGAACTCTTCTTTCCCTCTTGCATTGCCGTCCCAGCGATAATTTCCCGTAGTATTTTCGTGACCGCATCCGAGCAACGTGCAACTTTTTGTTTCGGCTTGGTCAGGAAAAACAAAGTTGTAAATTTTGGAAAATTTCTTCATATTTAACCATCTTTTTTTAGCACTTTTTTTATAAGACTTCGAAATAATATAATCTCATTCTGCCATTTTTTCAACCTCAAAAACCACAATATTTCAACAATAGCACTTTTTTATAAAAAATAGCACTTTTTTTTAGTTGTTTTCTCGGTTTGATAATTTATATTATTATGAAAATCAAACACCGAAATTTTTGGTTAAATCTAAAAAAAGGAGCAAAAAAAATGACAAAAATTACTTTTATGGGTGCCGGAAGTACAATTTTCGCAAGAAATATTTTGGGGGACTGCATGCAGAAAGAGGCTCTTAAAGATGCCGAAATTGCACTTTACGATATTGACGGCAAAAGATTGCAGGAGTCCGAATTGCTGGTAAATGCACTCAATACTGCAACTAATGACGGTCGGGCAACTATCAAAAGTTACTGCGGTGTGGAAAATCGCAAAGCGGCATTACAGAGTTCTGATTTTGTAGTCAATGCAATCAATGTCGGTGGTTATGAGCCTGCGACGGTAATTGACTTTGAAGTGCCGAAAAAATACGGTCTTCGTCAAACCATTGCAGATACTCTCGGAATCGGCGGCATTTTCCGTGCTTTGAGAACTGCTCCGATTATGCTGGATTTTGCGCGTGAAATGGAGGAAGTTGCTCCGAATGCGTGGTTTCTTAATTACACCAATCCGATGGCAATTCTGACCGGGGCGATGCTGCATGGTTCAGGGGTTAAAACCGTCGGATTATGCCACTCGGTGCAGGTTGTCGCGGAGAATTTATTCAGCAGTTTCATCAAAGATCGTGATGAACGCAAAGAATTCTGCAAGGACATTCGCTGCAAGGTTGCAGGTATCAATCACATGGCATGGTTGCTTGAAATCACCAAAAACGGCAAAGACTTGTATCCTGAAGTCAAACAAAAAGTCGCAGAAATGATGCCGATTTGGCGTGCGGAAAAGGATAAAAGCAAGAAACCGTCCGACATGGTAAGATTAGAGATGATGATGAAACTCGGCTACTACATCACCGAATCAAGTGAACACAATGCAGAATACTCTCCGTATTGGATTAAACATAACTATCCTGAACTTATCGACGAGTACAAAATTCCGCTTGATGAGTATATCAGCCGTTGTATCAGACAGATTGAGGAGTGGCAGGATCAGTACAAACGCTTGTGTGCCAATCCGAATGTAACCCATACCGTCAGTGCGGAGTACGGTTCAAATATTATCAATTCAATTGTGACCAATAATCCGTGCCAAATTGCGGGCAATGTCGTTAATAACGGACTTATCACCAATTTGCCGAATAATGCAATAGTGGAAGTTCCCTGCCTGGTTGACGCCAATGGTGTACAAGGCTGCTATGTCGGAGCATTGCCGCCGCAGTGTGCCGCAATGAACATGACCAATATCAATACTCAACTTTTAACCGTTGAAGCGATTTTGACCGGCAAAAAAGAGCATATTTATCATGCAGCGATGCTCGACCCGCATACTGCGGCAGAGTTATCAATTGACGATATTATCAGCCTCTGCGATGACTTGATTGAAGCCCACGGAGACATGCTTCCGAAGTTCGTGTAAATCGTTGAAAAACACCGCTCTTTTCAGGGCAAAAAAATGGCTGTTGCTTGATTTTAAGCAACAGCCTTAATTTTTAAGAAATTTTAGTTCTTCTTGTATTGTTTAGCTTTGGTTTCGCCGCTTTTACGAACATAAATATTATTTACATGTTCTTCACCGATAGCCTCCGGAGACATTGCTTCAACATGGCCGTCAGTCCAAGCGATATTTGCACGATCGCTATGACGGGCGTGAGCAGAGTGAGTTTCGCTCATACCCCATTCAGCGTGTTGCGGATCAGTCATACCGGTAAAGCCGGTTGAGGTCACAATAGTATCAGCCAAATACATTTTTGAAGTTTTAAGTGCCTTGATATTGAAATCAACATTTTGGTAAGGTTGCGGAGTTCCGGTCAAGGTATTTTCCATGTAGGTATTCCAGTTCGTTGCATTACGAGTGATACCGTAAATAGTTTGGAAACAATAGTTTGTCCCATAGTTTGCCAAGTCGCCTTTGCCTCGGTTGGTACCCGGTTCCCATGCCGGGCAGGTGTAATTTTGTACACTGGTGATGTAACCACCTTTCCACAAAACGTAAGCGTAAGTGGTATTGCCCATGGTCAAGTCCCAAATTCTGATCAAGCCATTGCTGTCATCAGCATAAATTGCCATGTCTAATGCGACTTGTTTCAAGTTGTTGGTACAAGAAATTGCACGGGCTTTTTCACGGGCTTTGTTGAGGGCGGGAAGCAACATTCCTGCAAGAATCGCAATGATTGCAATGACCACCAACAATTCAATTAGTGTGAAGTTAAAGATTTTTTTCATTTTTGTCTCCTTTCGTTTCAGACATTTTGTTAATTAATATCAGCACAAAAACTTCAATTTATCCTGATATTCCGTAAAAAAATTATTAAGCAGTTTACCTCAATTGAAGTAACAGTTGTCACTTCGAGTGAAACTACTTTAATATTATAGCAGACATTTTTGCTTTTGTCAAGTCTTTTTGCTCCTAAAAAACGATTTTTTTTGCAAAAAAATGCGAAAAAAATTTGTAATTCCTTGATTATGTGGTAAATTATATAAGTTCGTGTCTCGCGGAGAGTGTGCCGTGCAGGCAAAGTAATAACAATTATTAACTAACTAAAAGAAAACAAAATTATGTCAGAAAACAAAATTGAAAGTTTCGTCGATCTTAAAGACATGCCCAGCATGGAAGATTTGATGAAAGCCGAAGAAACCCAGAAAAAAGATTTTACCCGTGGAAAAATTATCGAAGGTACTATCGTTCAGAAACGTCAGGACGGTGTTCTGGTTGATATCGGTTACAAAGCAGAAGGTTTCGTCCCAGCAGCTCAATTCCTTAAATTCGACGAAGTAGAAGTCGGCAAGAAAATTGATGTCTATTTGGAAGAAATCGAGAATGAACACAGCATGCCTGAAATCAGCTTGGAAAAAGCAGAATCTCAGAAAGCTTGGAACAAAATTACTACCGAATATACCGAAGGCAGCATTGTCAAAGGTTTCATGCGTCAGCGTGTTAAAGGCGGTATCATGGTCGATGTAGAGGGTTTCCCCGCATTCTTGCCGGGTTCACAACTTGATATCGGTCAGGTTCGCAACATGGACGAATATATCGGCAATGAATATGATATCAAAATTATCAAAATTAATATCGAACGCCACAACATCGTTGTTTCACGTCGTGAACTTCTCGAAGAATCAATGCGTGACCGTCGCATCAATATCCTCAAGGATATGGCTGTCGGCGAACTCCGTATGGGTACTGTCAAAAACATCACCGATTTCGGTGCATTCATCGACTTGGGCGGCGTAGATGGCTTGCTTCATATTACCGACATGTCATGGGGCAGAATTTCACATCCGTCAGAAATGCTTACTGTCGGACAGGAAATCGAAGTTATGTTGCTCGACATCGACAACAGCAAAGAACGCGTTTCATTGGGCTTGAAGCAGAAGAGCAAAAATCCGTGGGACGAAGTTGCAGACAAATATCCGGTCGGCAGCAAAGTTACCGGCAAAGTTGTTAATATCATGCCTTACGGTGCATTCATTGAAATTGAAAACGGCGTAGAGGGCTTGATCCACGTTTCAGAAATGTCATGGACTAAACGCATCACCAAAGCAAGCGATGTTTTGACTATCGGCGAAGATGTCGAAGCAGTTGTACTTGATTTGGACAAAGAAAGCCGCAAAATCTCTCTCGGACTCCGTCAGAAAGAACCGAATCCGTGGGAAGTATTGCAAGCTAAATATCCGGTCGGAAGCAAAATCAAGGGCAAAGTCCGCAATATGACCAGCTATGGTGCTTTCGTTGAAATCGAGAATGACATTGATGGTATGATCCACGTTTCAGATATGTCATGGACTCGCAAAATCAACAACCCGAATGAGTTACTCAAACCGGGAGATGAAGTTGAAGCAGTTATTTTGGACATCAATGCTGAACAGCAAAGAATCTCTCTCGGCTTGAAACAGGCTGAAGTTGATCCCTGGGCAAATATCAATGAACTCTACAAAGTCGGCGATATTGTCAAAGGTAACGTTACCAAAATCACCGCTTTCGGTGCATTTGTTGAACTTTCAAACAAAATTGACGGCTTGATCCACATTTCACAGATCAGCAAAGATCACGTTGAAAAGGTTAAGGATGTTTTGACCGTCGGTGGCGAAGTTGAAGCACGTGTTATCAAAGTTGATACCGAAGAACGCCGCATCGGTCTCTCAATCAAGGCTGTAAGCGAAGACTTCTCTGAAGCTGATTTGAAAGCAGCAGAAGAAGAATATACCGCAGCATTGAAACCGGGTGAAGATATGGTTAATGTCGGCGAAGTTTTTGCTGACTTGGATAAATTGAACTAATCTTTATCGAGCCAAAAATATCACTCCTGACTTCAAATTTGAAGTCAGGAGTTTTTTTATTGCCATTGCACATGCTTTATGGGTGGAGGAGGCATGGCATGTACGTTGACAGGTCATGACTGCGGTGGGAAAAGTTTTGTTTTTTTGTGGGGAGTTGATTGCACTCCCCACACCCCAGCAACCAGTCATCAGACTGGACAATTGTAATTTGAGTGGGCGTGATATAGCGGTTTGGTGATTGCTTCAATGTGGCAAAATTTTCGAGTTGTCCTCCCGCTTTTTTGCGGAATGACACCTCAAATCTTTTGCCACGAGTTGCCACACAACGGGGGAGATTGCCACTTGTCGCTAAATCGCTCCAATTTACTCTCCCCCTTTGTATTCCCCCTCTTCCGTGCCGTTGGCAGGTCGTGACTGCGGTGGTCGCTGCGATGATTATGGGAAGCCTAAGATGCCTGGGAGACCTGGGAGCGAGCGTATCTAAAATTTTCCGACCCGACCGTCAAAATGGGTTT
>JAFTJQ010000089.1 GCA_017456285.1 Lentisphaeria bacterium | reverse complement strand
GCATGACGGAAAAATTTTGAATACTGCAATTTATTCGTATCCCGAACCGAATAAAGTTATCCAAAAAAGATTTGATGAGCAATTTCAATTGAAAGAGACCTTTTACTTGAATTATACGGTTGATGCGGAAAATAATTGGGTGAAAGAAGTGCGGCAAATTGATAGTTTTGTCTATGAACTGATTCGAAAAATCGAATACGGAAAAAAGAAAACTAAATGGTTTTTCGGGATATTTTAATTTAAAAGAACAGGCGGCAAATTTATGATAAAAAACATTTTCAGCAGTTTGGTAGTTGCGGCGGTTGCTTTAATTCTGACATCATGTCAGACACTGGTGCAGAATGATGCTTATAACTCAATCAGAATCGGAGTAATACTGCCGCTTACCGGGGATTATCAGGATCAAGCAAAAGAGATTTTGAATGGAATTGAGCTTGCAGTAAAAGAGATTAATGCTAAAGGCGGCATTGATAATCGCCCGATTGCACTGGTTAAATACAATAGCAAAAACGATGATGATATTGCCGAGAGTTTAATGAGAAAAAGTGCCGCCGAGGATAATGTAGTCGCTTTTATCGGCGGTTATTCAAATAGTGAAGTCAATCGCTTGGCGTGTACTGCTGAAAATTTGAAAATCCCCTATGTCTCTCCGATAGGATTTTTTAATAGTTACGGTGAATACACTTTTTCTACTGCTCCGGATAGTTTGCAGCAATCAGGTGCATTAATTTATTACCTCTATTTCGTCAAAAAACTTAAAAGAATTGCAATTTTAATCGATCAATCAGGCGAAGAAACTTACAAGCGTGAATTAGGGATGAATTGCAGAAATTTATTGTCTCATTTTACCTCTGAAGCGGCAATAACATTGATGTATCAACCTGAAGCAGAGGACTTTTCATCGCAAATTGAGTTGTTGATTCGAAGCGATGCTGAAGCCGTGATTATTCCCTCAAATGCAGAACATTGCATGAATTTCATACGACAAGCTCGCAATAATGGTTATGCAGGGATAATTGCCTCTTTTAATCAGCTTGATTGTGAGAGTTTCAAAATGGCAGATGATTTAAGAGGCGATATTTATTTATGCAGAAACTATTCGGCAATCGGTAATCAATCCCGTATGAATCAAAAGTTTATTGAGGCAATTAAAACAAATTATGATAGCGAACCGACCTCATTGAATGCACTTGGGTATGATGCAATTAAGTTGCTTGCTAAAGGAGTGCAGGGTAACTACACACCGGATATGATTAATTTAAAATTGCAGGAATCACCTACCTATCCGAGTGTATGCGGTTCACTTTTGATTAACTCAAAAAAAAGAGTGCTTCATCCGATATATATCTACATGAAGCATGGCAAATCAATTCGTTTTGTTGATACTGTTTCTGCTTATAATTTGCGGAAATTTAGTGAATTAAAATAAAAAAATAAGGAGTTTTGTTATTATGGCGTATGTAATTAAAAAAATTGCCGATGATTTCGTTTTCGATGAAAACTGGGAAAATCCGGTTTGGGATAATGCGGAAGTCGCATTGCTGGAACAAGTTAGAGAGGAGAGTTCAGACCACACTCCGAAAGTTGAAGCAAAAATGCTCTACAATAAAAAGGGATTTTATGTCCGCTTCGATGTTGATGACCAATATGTCAGAATTGTCAATACCGAATTTCAGAGTTCTGTTTGTCAGGATAGTTGTGTTGAATTTTTCGGTAAACCCGAAGGAGCAAAAAGTTATTTGAACTTTGAGATGAATGCTGGCGGTACTTTGCTCTGTTTTGACATTACAGACCACACCAGAGCGGAAAATGGCTTCAAAGATTTCCGCAAACTTACTCCGGATGAGGTAAAAAATATGGTAATCTATCACACTTTGCCTAAAAAATTAGATGCAGAAATTACTGAAAAAATCAAGTGGAGCGTAATGTATTTTGTACCATTTGAACTTTTTCATTTAGAGAAAGAAGTTGTTTCAGGTGACGTTTGGGTAGGAAATTTCTTTAAATGTGCAGACAAGTGCAGTCATCCGCATTGGATTACTTATTTCCCGGTTTATGAACTTAATTTCCACCTCCCCGAGTGTTTCGGTAAATTGATTTTGGAATAATTCCGAGTGAAAAAATTAGTTAAAAAACTGGCAATTTATAAATTAAAATACCACCGCCGAGCTTCTCGAAAAACTAAAGTATTGATTGCTTTCGGCGTGGTGGTATTGCTGATGCTCTTTTTTTTAACTTTTTTCCAAAGTTCATTCTTTTTTTGTAAAATTTTGCTGCCAGGAATTTGCAGAATTTATGACATTGAAGTTGCTGCAGATAAAATTGATGTCTCTTTTTTCAGTCCTGAATTTCAAATGACTAACATAACTGTCAAGGATAATAAGGGAAATAACGAACTTTTTATTGACAAAATTGACGGCAGTTTGCGTAAATGGAGACTATTTAAGAATGAATATTACTTCCAGAAACTGCATTTCGGTAAAGTCAATTTGAAGTTTGAAAATATCGAGCGAAAAAGCGAAGATATGAGTAACGGTATGAATTTAATGGAGGAACTTGCGACCGATAAATTACTGGAAACTGTTTCAGATAAGTTATTTAAAAGCTTGAAAATTGAATACTTGAGTGAGCGTTTTCCGAATTTGATTATCGATGATTTGGAAATTAAAAACTTTAACTTTCAATTTACTTACGGCAATAAAGATGATTTAGGGGAAGTGATTATCTCTAATTTGGTATTGGATTGGACGAAGGAAGCCTCTGATAAAATTCATTTAGTCACAGATGGAGAATTGAAAATTCGTGAACCATATTCCAGAATTATTAAAAACGGCAAATTATCAAATGACCTCTATCTGCAATTCAACAAGCAAACTCATCAGTATTTCTTGCAATCAAAAACCTTAATTGATATGCCGGAAGATAAAGAAAAATTTATTTGTAATTTCACTTTTGATTCAACTGATTTGCTTGAGGGGAGTTTATGTAAATTAAATTTTCAAAGTTTTCAGGCAGAGAGAGTTACAAGTTCTGTGCAGTTTGATGCTTTTTGGCGGAATAAAAATGATTTTCAATTAAAACTTAATGAGGCATTCCTCGCACCGGAGGTGTTGAAGTTTATCTCTGAATTGGTGTGGGGACAATCTTTCGGGGTGTTTGACGGAAAATTATCCGGCGGAATGATTTCTAATCAGGACGAATTTATTTTCAATTTTTACGCAAAACTCAATCGCAAAAAAGATCGTGATTGGGAGAAAATGGAGTTTACTGCCGATATTTCCAGCCGTTACAATCGTGATTCTTCACAGTTAATTGTATCTTCATGCTACGCAAATTTACTGCTCGGCGACCACAAGCTGCTTACATTAAGCACTCCCGAAAAATACATCTATCACGTCGGAGATAAAGTTGAAGAAAGCAATTTTAAATTTGATATAAATATCAATAAATTTGATGTCAAAATTATTGATTACTTCTGCTTGTACGACTCAAATATGCGTTTTATTGACGGATTGTTTTCCGCCGATATTAAGTCAGAAGTATTGCTCAAGGAGCATAAAATTCTCTCTCGAATTTATGGAAATGTCGATAGATTACACTCAACTTTGTACAATGAGGATTATTTTGAGTTTAATGGATATTGTGACTTGGCAAGTTCACTGGATTTGCAGGATTGGATGCTGAATATTGAGAGTAAAAAAATCACCTTTGTCAATAACTTAACTGAAAATATTTTCATTGCCGATGCCGCAGGGAAGGGGTGGCTTGATTTACAAAAATTATTTTGCGACTTTCAAGTTGATATTTATAACGGAAATTCCAGAGTTTTTGATACATTCGCCATTACTCGTGAGTATGTTAAAAACTTTCCGTATGCTAATAAATTTCTCTATTCTTTGAGTTGTCGAATGGAAGTAAAAAATGATGAAACAATGGACTTTGTTAATAGTTGCTTAACTGTCAGAGACCCGAATACCGATCAGATATTTTTGATTGCCGAAGCAAATCCGCTGGAATTGGAAAGCAGTACAGAGTATGAAACAAATTTAAACCCGCTGATTGTAAATGTCAGAGTTAATGATTCGGCAGGAGATATTTTGGGCTTGTATCAGAAATCATTAAAAAATTTACCTTCCCTAATTCATTGCAATATGGTTTTTGATTCAAAATTTGTAAATTGGCAAATCAATAACTTTAATTGGCGAGTTTTGGATGAAAAACAGGAAAAAATTGTTGCTGAAGCTGCTGCTGATTTGTTTATGGATTTTGACCGGAATTACGCAACAAATATCAATATTAACATCAATAAAAGCGATGAGTATTTTATTGAACGCTTGCTTGGATATGATTTATGCAATCTTTTTGAGGGTAGGGGGCATTTTAATATAAAATTCTTTAATGAATTTGAGAAAGGCGAACTAAAAAGCAATATTACTTTAGATAAAGTCAAATTCCTGTCGCATCCCGATAATATTTTTTCTGCATCATGGCAGGGGAATTGGGGCGTAACTAACAATCAACTTGACCGCTTCGAAAATTATTTTTCAGGTAAAATTGACGATTATCAGGTATTGTCAATGGATTTTCACCGAATAAACTTGAATAATCGGGATAAAATGGATTTTGACTGGACGATTAATTATTTAGATCTTTTGAGTTTCTGCGAAATTTTTTCTTCATGGAAAAAAGATGATTTTGTGAGACAGCTTGATAATTATTTGGTCGCAGAACATGAAAAAAACAAATCAACTCCGACAAATCTATTTAATTTCAGCAATAAAATCAGCATTGACTGTACATTTGATAATATCAACTACGGCAGTGCCAATAAAATTTCAAGCAGCGGCAGATTGGATTGCTTTGATAATATCATTCGAGCAGATAAAATAAATATCAAAATTAACAACAATATTTTTGATTGCGGATTTATGATGAAAGCTGCAGGAGAGAATTTAGAAATTGATACCAAATTGAATGCCGAAACTTTATCATTGCCGCTTATTGAAAATATCTCCGAAGAGGATACTAAAAAACGTGCCATAAGAGGCGAATTAAATAATGTTAAGTTTGATTTCCAAACTGCGATAACTTCTCAAAAAAATAGTTTCCTTGATAACTTAAACGGTCATATTAACGGAGATATTATTACCCTTACGATTCCAAACGGCATGACTGATAGTTTAATCGGTAATATTTTAGTTTACAGTTTTGAATTTGCCGCCAAACTTATTGATTTATTGCCGACCAGACTGACATTTTTGCAGGGATATATCAATTTGGTCACCAAATTTAATGAAAATCGTTATTATGAATTACTATTCAACGAGGGCGTTTTTGCATTAAATTGCCGCAATGGTATATTTGAGATTGATAAATTATCTTTGAGTGGTGAAGTTATAGATTCATTTAACTGTACCGGCAGAATCGGAATCGGGACTGAAAAGTTCATGGATATAGTTTCAACGGCGGAGATTCATGGAATTGTTTTTCCGCTTTACTTTGAGGGGACTTTGGAAGAGCCTGATGTAAATATGAGCAAAAGCATCGGGGCTTTTATGAAAAACATGTTTGATTTATTCTAAAGACAAATTGATATTGCTTATTTGAGAATAATTGTTACTACTTCTGAAAGTGCCTCATTGACTTCAGCAATTTCATTTGAGAAGTTGAGTTTGTTTGCAGATTTTTTCTCTAACGCAAAAAAATACTCAACCAGTTTATTCAAATCTTTCAATAACCTTTTGGCAATGGCATTTCGCAACTCTTTTTTGCCGAAGCCGATAATCAGCAGGTCGTAAAGGCGATTGATAATTTTATTGATTTCACAGATAGCAGCTAAAAAGTGGTTTTCTAAACTTTTTTGTTTGTTATCGCTGTACAAAACAATCATTCGGAAAGATAACTCTCTAAAAATTTTGATCAAAAACCCGTAAGGAATTTTATTTAGCGGCAGTTCTCTAAATTGAATGATATTACTCTCTGAATCATTTTCAAGCTCTTCCTCATCAGCGAAGACGGCAGAGAATTTCTGTAATTCAATCGGGAGAGAGACATTTTGTGAAACTACTACATTTCCACGCAGTCTCCGCTCCTCCATTTTCTCTAAAATAACTTCACTCTCTCCGGGTAAATCAAGCAATGACGGCAGGGTGCGAAAATACTCCGCAACTGAGTTGTCTTCTGCTGATAATTCTTTCCCGAAAATTATTTCTTTGCGATTGAAGTTCATAGAGTTTTTTGCTTGTTTTAATTTAGTTTAATTTTTTAAATTTGCCTTGATTGCCGCATTCTCCAAGTCATCAAGCGATGGTAATTCGCTCCAGAGGCTCTCCAAACGGTATCTCGCACGACACTCTTCGGTCATCACATGGACAATAACCATGCCGAAGTCAATCAATATCCAACCGCTGGCAGCATCGCCATCGACAGAGAGCGGACGCAACTTAAATTCATCACGAACCTGACGCTCGATATTATTGACGATAGCATTAATATGCGGATCGTTATTTGCGGTGCAGAGAATAAAGTAATCTGCAATGGTTGTTTGGGCTGAAACTTTGATACTTACAATATTTTCAGCAAGTTTATTTTCTGCTTCTGCGACACAGAATGCCGCAAGTTTTTCTGAATCAATTTTTTGTGCTTCTGACATAAATTTCCTTTTTTGTTAATTTTTATATAAATTATTTAATCTAATATATTCCAAAACTTTACTGTCTATAAATATATCCACATTTTCGTGATTTGCCAATTTTTTTTTCAAAATGGTTGAAGATATTTCAAAAAAAGGTGCTTTGAGAATGTTTTTTTGCAATTTTTCAATCTCTGAAGGCGATAAAAGCCCATTTAAATTCTCAATATCTAAAGTTTCTCCCACTCTCGGATAAGTTATAATTTCATACTTTTTGACCAAATCAGCCGCCCGATACCAAGTGTGGAGATTTTTTAATGAATCTCCGCCGATAATTAATTGGTATTTAGCAGCACCATAGAATTTCTCAACTTGCTCCATGACCTTGAATGTATAGGATTTTTCCAGACTTAATTGATATTCCAAATCGGAAATTTCCACATTCTCAAAATCCTTAAATGCAATCTCCAGCATCTTGTATCGGTGATTAAAGTCGGTAATTACCCGATTTTGCTTGTGAGGCGGTGTAAAACTCGGCAAAACAACTAATTTATCGGTAAATCCTTGAGAGATAATTGTTTGCACAATAGCCGCATGACCTTTATGGGTTGGGTCGAAAGTGCCTCCGAAAATTGCAATTTTTTTCAATTTTTTCAATTCCTCTCATCTTGTTTTATAAAAAAACAGTTTATTTTTACAGTTTTAACACTATAAATATAACAATATTTGCAAAAAATTCAAACAAATATCGTTAAAGATTGGCAATTTTTCACTTTTGGTGCTAAATTTATGTGATGACAATTTTTTTGACACAAATATAATCGGAAAGGTAAATTATGAGAAAAATATACAGTTTGGGAATTGCGGCACTTCTGATGATGCTTTTTGGCGGATGTCAATTGCCGGAGTATTATCAGGAACAAGCGGTAATTGAAGCAAGAGAATTTTTGCTTGACAAATCACCGGATTTAACTTTAGACGAAGTGGCGTTTATCAAATACAATCGTCCCGTAATCGTTCATGAAAATATTTTGGGAACAATGCCGAGCATTAAATCAGATACGGTCGGGTCGGATTTATCACAAATCGGTATTGTTTGGAAAATTCCGGAGCGAAAAGAGATGATTATGGTTTGGGGAGTAGCTTCAGAGAGTTTGAGGTTTTTCACTCCCGAAAGAGTGATTATCAGAGAATTCAAAGCAGCAAATATGCTTCAAACCAAAGCATTGCAAGATGCCAAATTATTGTTGTTAAATAATTTGCACAAAGAATTCAGTGTCGAGGAATACAATTATGTGCGTTTCGCCGAACCTGAAATTGTACTTACTTCATTCGTTTTTGACAAAGAAAAAACCGCTGATGAGGAATTAACTAAAGACAAAGTGCAATTTTCATTTGTTTGGCAGATTCGCAACGGAGATTTCAAAGCGGTAGTTGCAGGTGAGGCTTATCAGGATTTTTCAAGTTTTATTCCTTACGCTTGCGGAATTTTTGACGAAAAGGAATTTAATGAGCATTTTGTAAAAACTTATCAGGACTTCGTTGCTGAAAATATTGCCAAGGCAGCTGAAGATGCCAAACTTGCAGAGGAAAAAGCACAAAATTCTGATGATATGCAAGCAACTGCAGAAACATCAGAAACTTCAAAAACTGCTGAAATAAAGGAAACAAAGGAGGAACCGAAAGAAAAAGCAAAACTTGATAACGATGTTCCTTCCGCACCCGATGAAAGGGAAACTATTCAGGAAAAAGTAAATGACACTCAAGCAGATACTCAAACGGAAGTAACCACCGAAGATGCTCCTTTGCTTGAGAGTGATGCCGATGAGGAAGAAATTCCAAAATCACCCGATGAACGATAATAAAAATCTTTTTTGCGAGGAAAATAATAATGATTTACAGTATGACGGGATTTGGCAAAACTGCCAATGATATAGTGAAACAAAATGGCTTTACTGTCGAAATATCATCAGTAAACCGAAAACAACTTGAGTTGCGTTTTAATTTGCCGAGAGAGATTGCTATGGCAGAAAATGAACTCAGAAAGTTTTTTAATTCCGCAATCAGTCGGGGTATGGTAAATATCAGAGTGACAATTGAGCCGACATTGAAGGATGAATTGGACAATGTCGAAGTTAATTATGAGTTGCTTAATAAGCTCGTAAGTGCAGGATTGAAAATCAAAAATGAACTTAATTTAAGTGATGCCACACTTGATATTGCATCGTTTTTCAATGTTTACGGGGTGGTAACTAATTCATCAAGCGAACTTGAAAATTCCGAAGAGTTTATTAATAAATTGATAAATTCATGCCGCAGTGCTTTAGAGAATTTTATCGAGTCACGTCGAGTTGAGGGGGAGGAATTAGCTAAAGATTTACAGAAAAGAATTGGACTATTGAAAAATATTTTAGCAGAAATTATTCCTTATACCGAACTGGTGAAAGCAAATTTGAAAAAGAAACTTATAAGCAGATTAGAGGAGGAGAATTTTCAAATCGATCTAAATGATGAGAGATTACAGAAAGAGATTCTTTTCTATGTTGATAAATGTGATGTTACCGAGGAAATTACCAGACTCAAAAGTCACTTCCTGCAATTTGATAAGTTTTTCGCGGATAATGCGAAAGAGCAGGGGAGAAGTATGGATTTCCTTTTGCAGGAGATGTTTAGAGAAATTAATACGCTCGGCAACAAGAGCGGTTCTACTGACATTTCACCATTAGTCGTGAAATTCAAAAGCGAACTTGAGAAAATTCGTGAACAGGTGCAGAATATTGAATAATTGAAAATTAATGGGATTTTTAGAATATGGAAAAAATAGATTGCTTAAAAAACACACCGGTTTTGAGAGATGATGAGCGTTTGGAGTTACTCGCAAAACTGAATCAGACTTTTGACGGAGAAAAAATCGGAGTGAATACTTTAGAGGGAGGGAATTTACCTCGCCGCGGAGAAATTTTAACAATTATTAACAAACTTTTGGAATTGGTTTTCCCGGGATACAATGATAAATTGTTTTCTTTAGATGAATTATCCGACTTTTTTGCCAATGAGATTAAAGAACTTGAGTTGTTGCTTTTTGACCAAATTTGCCGTGCAATGAAGCATGGCTGCAAAGGCGATAATTGTGCAGATTGCAATATCTCTATGCAGGCTAAAGAGTCTGTTAAAAAGTTTTTGTCAAATATTCCGGATATTCGTGAAATGCTTAAACTTGATGTGCATGCCGCCTATGTCGGCGATCCTGCTGCTATGAGTTATGATGAGATTATTTTGAGTTATCCGTGCATAAAAACAATTGCTATTCAACGATTTGCACACTTACTTTATTTGGATAAAATTCCTTTGATTCCGCGAATGATGACCGAGTATGCCCATAGTTTGACCGGTATTGACATCCATCCCGGAGCGACTTTAGGGCAGGGGGTATTCATCGATCACGGAACCGGGGTGGTTATCGGCGAAACTGCGATTATCGGCAATAATGTAAGAATTTATCAGGGTGTAACCTTGGGAGCTTTGAGTTTTCCTAAAGATGCCTGCGGAATGTTGATTAAGGGCAAAAAACGTCACCCGACGATTGAGGACAATGTAATTATCTATGCAGGGGCAACCGTTTTAGGTGATATTACAATCGGCAGTAATTCTGTGATCGGTGGTAATGTTTGGGTTACGGAGTCTCTCGCTCAAGGAACTAAAATTACAGCAAAACTCCCTGAACACTATGTGAAAGTCGGCAAATAACCTATGAATTACATTTTGGAAAATTATGATTCAATTGCCGAAAATGTCGCAAAGTTAAGTAACGGCAGAACCAGACTTTTGGCAGTAAGCAAAACCTTTCCTGTTGAAAACATTGAACTACTCTATTCAGAACGCGGAGTTAAGGAATTTGCCGAGAGCCGTCTAAATGAATTGCAAGCAAAATATGAGGCATTGCCGAAAGATATTATTTGGCATTATATCGGCAAAATTCAATCTAATAAATTAAAAAAAATTGCTGCGATTGCCGGAGTTATCCATTCGGTCGAAAAAGTTGAAACTATTGAAAAATTAGCAGAAATCTGCGAAAAAAATAATAGTAGAATAAGTTACTTTATTGAAGTAAATATCAGTCAGGAGTCGAGCAAAAGCGGCATTGCCGAAAGTGAAATAAATTCTTTGCTTGAAACGGCAAAAAAATATTCATCTCAAGTTAAGTGTGTGGGCTTTATGACCATGGCTCCGTTGGATGCGTCAAATGAGGAACTTGATAACTACTTTAGCCGTATGCGTGAACTGCTTGAGCAGAAAAGGCAGGAATTTAAGCTGGAAACATTGACAGAACTCTCAATGGGGATGAGCGGTGATTATCCATTTGCGATTAAAAACGGCAGCACAATTGTCAGAATCGGCAGCAGCATATTCGGTAGGAGAAACTATCTTTAGAATGGATGCAAACAGGTAAAAAAAGGTATTGCTTGAGGATTCAAACAATACCATTTTTTATGAAAGGTTAATTAATTTTGACGGTTGATTTTACCGGTTAAAATCATCAAAACTCCGAGGATGATTGCAAGTACGATTGTACCTGAAAATAACGCCCAATCCTCCATCTGCAAAATCACAAAATTAATGATGTAACTTATCAATAATACCGCACCGATGATCAGGGCAGGGAGGGTTTTAGCAAGAAACATTCTGCAATACATCGTTACCATGATAACTACAGTTAATGCACTGATCATATAACCTGTAGCAAATCCGACTTTTTCACTGAATGCTACAGTCATCAGATAGAAAAGTACCGGAGCACCTGAGGCAACCAGATATTGAATGATATGCACATTTGTTTTGGTAATAATTTCACCGACAAGCAAGGTAAAGAAAAATACGATCAGGAAAAAAGTCGCGTAAGTAAAAGTTCTGGCAGATTGCTGATAAGTTCCTGCACTCAAGCAGAAATTAACGCAACCATGACTCAACGGACCTGCATTAAAACTATTAAAATTCCACTTCGCAACGAATTTATCAGCTTCAACTACACGCTCATCGGGCAGGGCATTACCGGCAAAGCCCGGACTTCCCCACTTGCCGGCAATCTCGATATGGCTATTATCGCTATTGGCAAAAATTGACAATCTTTCACTGCCTCTCAGCTTAATTTTGACATTACACTGTGAATCACCGAGCGGTAACTTAAAACGCAAAGTTTTTTTATCAATTTCAACTTTTTTGCCGTTAAGTGTTACATCAATGCTTGAAATGCCTTTGGTGTCGATAATTTCCGGAAAAACTTCTTCATTGGGATCTTTTACATCCTTAAATTCAGCATTGATATTTATTTCAGAATTATAGACTACTGCCTGATAAATTCCTCTGTAACGAATTTCAGGGGTAACAAGAGCAGTAATGACTTCTTTTACAGCTCTTGTAGAATTTACGGTGCGTAAAGCAACAATCTGTGAATCTGCCCAATTTGTACAGATTTCTTTTCTGACCTTTTCAGCAGTTTCGGCACGTTTTTTCACAAGTTGGTTAACCATGTACAATGGAATATGGAGTATTAATAATGCCAAGCAAATAATACTGATTTTCCAAATAAATTTGTAACAGTTAAAAAAGTTCGCAGTTTCTGCATTAGTTTCGGGGCTTAAGTTGTCGTCCATGGCATGTACCTTTCTTGTGTTTTGTTGTTATTAAATAATTGATAAAATAGTTCCATTTTTTTAATGGGGGGATAATATAACACACAAAAAGTAAAATTCAATGGCAAAAATCAACTATTTTTGACATTTTTACAACGTCGCATAATACATGTTATGTTAAATTGAGCATGTAGAGAAACATTGAAAATAATTAAACTTAAGTTCTTTATTTTCAAGTAGTTAAAAGTTGTAAACAATTCAATTGTTAATAACTTTGTTTATAACTTTTGGTGATTCTATAATTGTTGTTAATAACTCTTTAGATAAGTTACTCTATATATTAGCAAAAATGTCAACCGATGCGGATGTATGGAACCCATGAAGGCATAGCCAAAAATAATAACAAACTAACGAATTGGAGATTTGAAATTTCTTAGTTCAAATAGTAGCGAAAAACTAAATTTTTCAAAAATCATGGGATATCTGTGGAGTTTAGTTGAAAATTCAATAGTTTATGTGATATTATACTTGAATTATTTAAATTAATTATACGGTGAAAAATTTTATGAATTATGATGTAATTGTTGTAGGTGCAGGTCATGCCGGTTGCGAAGCCGCTTTGAGTGCTGCCAGACTTGGTGCAAAAACCCTGCTTATTACTATAAATATGGACCATATCGCCCAGATGAGCTGCAATCCTGCCATCGGTGGAATTGCCAAAGGTCAGGTTGTGCGTGAAATCGATGCTTTAGGCGGTGCTCAAGGTATCGTGACTGACCACGCCGCGATTCAATTCAGAATGCTTAATCAAGGCAAGGGTGCGGCAGTTCACTCTCCACGTTCACAATGCGATAAAGTCGCTTACCAGAAAGGCATGAAGTGGCTGCTTGAAAACACCCCTGCCCTCGATATTTTGAACTCCGAAGTAACTGAATTTATTATGGGAAACGGTAAAATTCTCGGAGTAAAAACTAATCTTTGGGACGAGATTTATGCCAAATCAATCGTGCTTACCACCGGAACTTTTTTAACCGGTTTACTTCACTACGGCTTAAATAGTTTTCCCGGCGGTCGTGCAGGTGATCCGCCGTCAAATTTATTGTCGCAAGCATTAAAAAATCAACTCAATTTGCGTTTGGGAAGACTTAAAACCGGTACTCCGCCAAGAATCCTCTCTAAAACAATTGATTTCTCTCGCATGCAGGAGCAAGCTGCCGATGATTTTGAGGAAGAATTCAGTTTCTGGCCCAAAGAAATGCACGGAACTCTGATTGATGCTCAACGCAAAAAAATGCCGTGTTACATGGTTTATTCTAACGAAAAAACTGCTGAAATTGTACAGAAAAATTTGGATAAAGCTCCGCTGTATCAGGGTAAAATTGTCGGTGTAGGAGCCAGATATTGTCCATCTTTTGAGGATAAAGTTGTACGTTTTGCGCATCATCCGAAGCATTTGCTCTATCTGGAACCCGAGGGAGCGCAGACTGAAGAGTATTACATTAATGGTATTTCAACCAGTTTACCGCCTGGCGTACAGCGTGATATGATTCATAGCGTTGAGGGTTTGGAGAATGCGGTAATTTCCCGTTATGCGTATGCTATTGAGTATGATATTATCATGCCTGACCAATTGAATCGCTCATTGCAAGTTAAAGCATGGGAAAATCTTTTTACTGCGGGGCAAATTAACGGCACAAGCGGTTATGAGGAGGCAGCAGGTCAAGGCTTAGTTGCCGGTATGAATGCCGCAAAATTTGCCAAAGGCGAAGCAATTGTGGAATTATCCAGAGACAGTTCCTATATCGGAGTAATGATTGATGATTTAGTAACTAAAGAGATTGTTGAACCGTATCGACTTTTTACCAGTCGTGCTGAATATCGTTTGCATTTGCGTCAGGATAATGCAGACTTGCGTTTGTGTGAATTTGCATATAAAAACGGACTTTTGCCGCAGGAAAAATACGATTACTTCTGCGAATACAAAAAACTTCTTGACGAAACTATGGCAATTTGTCAGAATACTCGCAAGTGCGGGAAGTCGCTTTTTGAGTATATGCGTCAATTCAAAGGTGAATTAAATGATCGCTCTCAACTTCCACCGGAATTTCCCGCCCTG
Source organism: Lentisphaeria bacterium (assembly GCA_017456285.1). Lineage (GTDB taxonomy): Bacteria > Verrucomicrobiota > Lentisphaeria > Victivallales > Victivallaceae > RGIG5270. The sequence continues at coordinate 10,113 of JAFTJQ010000089.1, read as the reverse complement.
CCCGATAATTTATTGGGCAAAAGAGTCCTCAAGCAGATTCTTATTAATTCACACTATGACGGATATTTGCAGCGGGAAAATATCTCTATCAATAAACTTCAGAAACTTGAAAACTGGCAGATTCCTGCCGATTTCAATTACGACAAAGTAAGTTTGTGCAACGAAGCTCGTGCAAAACTGGAGAAAATTCGCCCGACAACTTTGGCGCAAGCATCCAGAATTGACGGAGTAACAATCAGTGAAATCGCACTGCTGCAAATCCACTTAACTAAATTGCAGAAAGAACACAAAAAAGATAGCGAATAATTTAATGAAAAAAATTCTGTCGGTCATAAAAAAAGATAAATTAAGTTTTGCGGCGTTCATTATTGTGCTGATTTATGTAATAACGGCGATTTTTATTGACGTCTATTCGATTGCTTGTGAGAAACACAATGTAACACCTTTTTATAACGTGGAGAATCAGGATTTAGCTTATTCGCCCCCTACTCTATCGCATTGGCTTGGGACTGATTATTTGGGGCGTGATGTGCTTTCACGAGCGATTGCCGGCAGTTCTACAGCAGTAAAAATCGGTTTTATTGCAAGTTTAATCTCCTCATTTATCGGGGTTATGCTTGGCTCTTTAGGTGGATACTTTGGCGGCAAAACCGATAAAATTGTTGTTTGGATTTACAGTACATTTGCCTCGATGCCGACGCTATTATTTATCCTTGCTTTCACGCTGCTTTTATCAAAGGGGTTTCTCTCTCCGGTGATAATGGATAACTTAAAGGTCTTTGCCGACAAGTGCCACATAAAACTTGATTTATTTGCAATCTATCTCGCAATCGGACTTACAGGTTGGGTGACAATTGCCAAAGTTGTTCGTGCCGAGGCAATGAAATTAAGAAATATGCCGTATATCGAAAATGCCAGAATTGCAGGGAAAAGCGAATTTAAGATTCTTTTCAAAGATATTATTCCCAATCTTTTTCACATCGTTATTATCTATTTTTCAATGCGGTTTGTTTTTGCAATTATGACCGAAGTGGTCGTAAGTTATCTTGGATTCGGAGTTACCAGCATGCCGAGTTGGGGAGTGATGATTTCAGTTGGTCAGGAGCGTTTGTGGCGTGGTTTCTGGTGGGAAGTAGCAGCGGCAAGCACTTTTTTATTTATGCTGGTGTTGTCACTTAATATTTTAGGAGACAGTTTAAGAGATAAACTCGACCCGAGAGATTAAAATATTTGCTAATAAAACTAAAAATAATGTAGAAAGGTTTTTTATGAATATTATTTACAATGAAGAAAACAGAGCATTTTTTCTTGAGACATCAAACTACAGCTATGTAATGTTTGTGGACAAAGCTGACAGTTTGAGACATCTCTATTACGGCAAAAAAATTGATCATCGCAATTCTGACTTCAGCACTTATCAAATGGCGACGGACTTGTCATTTGCCCCCTACCCTGAAAATTTCGGCTGTTTGGAGTCTTTAAGTATCAACCCAAGAGAATTTTCTGCATTCGGCAGCGGTGATTACCGAGTAAATGCGTGCCGAATTGCCAAAGAAAACGGCACTGAAGTTACTTCATGTCATTACAAATCATACGAAATTTTTGACGGCAAAAAGGAAATTAAGGGGTTGCCATCTTCATTTGCCGATACTCAAAAATGCCGAACTCTGGCAATTACGCTTGAGGATCGCTTCTCCGGGGTTGAAATTATTCTATACTACACCGTTTTTGTTGATAGTGATGTCATTGCTCGTTCAGTTAAGGTGGTAAACAGCAGCAATCAAACGGTGCAAATCAAAAATTTAATGAGTTTGCAATTAGACTTTTTCCATTCAAATTTTGATATGGTTTACCATTGCGGAATCTGGGCTAATGAGCGTCATGTGAATCGAGTGGGAATTAAACAGGGGATACAGGGATTTAAGAATAGCAGAGGGTCTTCCGGACACCAGCACAATCCGTCATTTGTTTTGGCTTCACCAAGTGCGACGGAGAATTGCGGTGATGTCTATGGTGCAATGCTGCTTTACAGCGGAAGTTATTCGGTTGAAATTGAAGTTTCTGAACTCTCTGAAACCAGAGCTTTGATCGGGATTAATCCTGAATTATTCTCATGGGAACTCAAAAGCGGTGATGAATTTCATACTCCTGAAGCACTCTTAATTTATTCAGAAAAGGGCTTTACCGATTTTTCACAAAAAAGCCATAACTTCCTCATGGAACATGTAATCCGCAGTCCGTGGAAGCATAAAAAACGTCCGCTTTTGATCAATAACTGGGAGGCAACATATTTCAAATTTAATGATGAAAAAATTTGTGATTTAGCCAAAGAAGCAGCCGATTTAGGAATTGAAATGCTGGTGCTTGACGACGGCTGGTTCGGTCATCGAAACGACGACAAAACTTCTCTCGGCGACTGGTTTGTCGATACAACTAAAATTAAAAACTTCAAAGCAATGGTGCAGAAAATTAATTCTTTCGGTTTGAAGTTCGGCTTATGGTTTGAACCGGAGATGATTTCAGTTGATAGTGAATTGTACAAAAATCATCCTGATTGGGTGCTTTGTGTGCCGAATTATCCGAGATCGCTCGGCAGAACTCAATTAGTTTTGGATATGGGCAGAAAAGAGGTCGTGGATTATCTTTTTGACTCAATGAGTTTGATGATTGCCGAAAACAATATCGAATACATCAAATGGGATATGAATCGCAATTTAACTGAAATTTTCTCAAGTAAACTCCCTGCAAATCGTCAGGGCGAAGTCGCTCACCGTTATGTTTTGGGAGTTTACGAACTCCATGAGAGACTTTTGACCCGATTCCCGAATTTATTGATTGAGGGCTGTTCCGGTGGCGGTGGACGCTTCGATGCGGGTATGCTCTATTATGTGCCGCAAATTTGGTGCAGTGATGATTCTGACGCCTATGAACGCATTGCAATTCAGCTTGGAACATCGCTTTTTTATCCTGCTTCGACCATGGGAGCACATATTTCTGCCTGCCCGAATCACCAGACCAGAAGATCAGTTTCATTTGAATTTAGAGGTGCTGTGGCACTCGGAGGAACTTTCGGTTACGAACTCGATATAACCAAATGCTCTGATGAAGAAAAAGCGGAAATTCGCAATCAAGTGGCAATGTATCACAAATTCAATGATTTGGTCAGAGAGGGTAATTTCTATCGCATGAATGAGAATTTCGGAGAAGAAAGCATTAATAGTTACGCTTATGTAGCCAAAGACAAAAGCGAGGCTTTGGTGATACTTACCCAGAAAATCAACGTACCGTGCAATAAACAGCAAATTCAATTTGTCAGAGTCCCGGATATTGACGATGATGCACTTTATGAAGTTAATGGCGAATACACTCTCTATGGTTCAACTTTGAAGAACTTGGGCATCTCAAGTGAGCGAACTCTTTTCGGTCATGCAACATTCGGAATGTACCACGTTGTCAAAGTTGACAAATAAAAAAATTAATTAATAAATATCTCAAAAGTCACACCATGACAATATTCGGTGTGACTTTTGTTTTTCTATTGAAATAACCTGAAAAATCAGGTATTTTTCAGTGATTACCGATTATCTGCAAAAAAAATGAGAATTTTAGCTTGATTTGAGCAAAAAAACACTTGCAAAAATCTCTTTTGCTGTTATATTACCTTATGAGGATTTATATATATGAAATATATATAAGATTTTTTTAATTAACAGATAAAATATCGGAGATTTTTTATGGCAGAAGATTTGGAAAAAGAGCCGTTGGAAACTATGGAAACTAAAGTTGAACAGGCGTATGATGCAAGCGGAATTACCGTTCTTGAGGGTTTGGAAGCAGTTAGAATTCGCCCATCAATGTACATCGGAGATACCGGGGAGAGAGGATTGCATCACTTGGTATATGAAGTTGTCGATAACTCTATCGACGAGGCTTTAGCAGGTCATGCAAGCAATATCGAAGTAATTATTCACAAAGATAATTCAATTTCCGTTCAGGACGATGGTCGCGGTATCCCGGTTGATATTCACGAGGGAGAGGGCAAACCTGCGGTGGAAGTTGTTTTGACCGTTCTCCATGCCGGAGGTAAATTTGACCACAATGCCTACAAGGTATCAGGCGGTCTGCACGGTGTCGGTGTAAGTTGCGTAAATGCACTTTCAAATCGTTTGGAAGTAGAGGTTTGCCGTGATAATAAAATTCACAAAATCGCATTTGAGCGTGGCGTGACCGTCGAACCATTAAAAATCATCGGCGATACTGATAAGCGAGGAACTAAAGTTACTTTCTGGCCCGATGGTTCAATTTTTAATACAACAATTTACAAATGGGATATTTTGGCAAAACGTCTCCGTGAGTTGGCGTTTTTGAATGCAGGTATCACAATCAGTTTGAACGATGAACGCAGTGATGAAAATAATACTCCCAAACATGAAGTTTTTCACTACGAGGGCGGTATTCGTGAATTTGTCAAGCACCTCAATGCAGATAAAAAGGCGATGCATGATGTAATCTACTTCCGTCGCACCAAAGACGGTATTGACGTGGAGATTGCAATGCAGTACAATGACGGTTTCTCTGAAACAATTTTCAGTTACACCAATAATATTAATACCATCGAGGGCGGAACCCACTTGGTTGGTTTCCAAACTGCTTTGACCCGTACTATCAATACTTACGCTAAAGCCGTTCTCAAAAATGACAAAAATGTTACCGGTAACGATGCCCGTGAGGGTTTGGCGGCTGTCGTCAGCGTCAAAGTCCCCGATCCGCAGTTTGAGGGGCAAACCAAAACTAAACTTGGCAATAGCGAAGTCAGAGGTATTGTGGAATCAGTTACCAATGATGAACTTTCAAGTTTCTTGGAGGAAAATCCGTCAGCCGCTAAAGAGGTTATCCTCAAGGCGATGACTGCCGCTCGTGCCCGTGAAGCCGCTAAAAAAGCCCGTGAAACAATTCAGAAAACCGGGGCGTTAGCAGGCTTCTCATCACTCCCCGGCAAACTCTCCCCCTGCTCTTCCAAAGATCCCGAAAAATGCGAACTCTATATCGTAGAGGGAGACTCCGCAGGAGGATCGGCTAAAAAGGGCCGTCAAAGCTCTTTCCAGGCGATTTTGCCGATTCGCGGTAAATTGCTCAATGTTGAAAAAACTCGTCTTGACAAGGTCTTGGATAACAAAGAAATCCAATCTCTGATCACTGCTGTCGGTGCCGGATTTGCCGATGACTTTGATATTACTAAGGCTCGTTACCATCGAGTAGTAATTATGACAGATGCCGATGTGGATGGATCTCACATCAGAACATTGCTTCTGACATTTTTCTATCGCCAGATGCGTCCTTTGATTGAGGCAGGTTATTTGTACATTGCTAATCCGCCGCTTTTCAAAGTTACCAAGGGCAAAAAGTTCCAGTACATCGATACCGAAGATAAACTCAATGCTCACTTGGTCGGTTTGGGATGCAATGCGGTTGTAGTTAAAAATCCGCAGGGCGAAATTCTGCCGCCGGATAAAGTTCATAACTTAATCGGCATTTACAATGAGGCTTCTCATATCAGCGATCGCTTGCACCGTTGCGGTATTAATACTGATGATTATTTGGCAAATGCCAATTCAGACGGTAATTACCCGGTTGCCTTTGTTTCAGTTCGTGAACTTGACGGCAGCATGACATTTAAGTACACTTACAGCGAAGCTGAAACTGCCGAAGTTGTTGCCGCGGCTAAAGGTAGAATTAAACCCGTGGCAGAAGATGATTCTATGGTTGATGCTCTCGATGTGGCAAATGCAGAAAACACTGAAGAACTTCCTGCTGATGATACTATCGGTGCTGAATATATCAGTGAGGATACATTCGGAATTGACGTAATTGAAATTTACGAGTCAAGCAATTGCAAATTTTTAAATCAACATTTGGCAGCGGCAAATCTCACTATGGATCAAGTTTTCTATGGCAAGGAGCCGATTTTCACCGTTTCATATCCCAACAAAGAAGACGTTGATGCAGTTTCATCACTTCAGGGACTTTTTGAAACTATCCGTACCAAAGGTCAGGACGGGCTCTATATCCAGCGTTATAAAGGTCTCGGTGAAATGAATTCAAGCCAGCTTTTTGAAACCACCATGGATCCTGCTACCCGCAAAATGATTCGTGTTACAATGGAAGACGCTGTCCATGCGGAAAAAATCTTTAACCTCCTCATGGGTGATGTGGTTGAACCTCGCCGTGCTTACATTGAAAAATACGCCGCAAATGTAAAAGATTTGGACATCTAAAACAAAGGAGTCTGTTTATGCAGAAAGATTTGAGAAAATTCTGCAATAATCAGCTTCTGGTCTCGCCGTCAATTTTGGCGGCAGACTTTGCGAATTTGGCTGATAATATCGCTGAGGTTGCACAAGCAGGAGCTGATATGCTTCACTTGGATGTCATGGATGGTCATTTCGTGCCTAATATTTCATTCGGCGTACCGGTTATTAAGGCGATTCGGTCAAAAAGTGATTTACTATTTGACACCCACTTAATGATTAGTCACCCATTGCAGTATATCGAAGCATTTGCTAAAGCCGGTGCGGATCATATAACATTTCATTTAGAGTGTGATGATGACCCGATTGCCGTGATAAATAAAATTCGTGAACTTGGAGCTACTGTCGGAATTTCTGTAAAACCTGCCACGCCCTTTAAAAAGGTCAAAGATTTGATTCCTTTGTGTGATATGGTTCTGGTAATGTCAGTAGAACCCGGCTTCGGCGGACAATCATTTATGCACGAAGTTCTCGGCAAAACCAAAGAGATTCGTGATTATATTACCGCAAATAAGTTGGCAACTCATTTGCAAATTGACGGCGGAATTGACGGCAATACGGTCGAGTATGCAGTTAAAAGCGGTGCTAATATCATGGTTGCGGGAACAGCGGTTTTTAAGCACAAACTCGGCATGAAAGAGGCAATTAAAGAACTTAAATGTGCTGAAAAGGATTTGTATTTATAATGGCAGATTACAATAAATCAATATTATATGATTATCATATTGAATCAGGTGCAAAATTCGCTCCTGCCCACACTTGGCATTTAGTACAGCACTATGCCGATGGGGCAATAGAAGAGCAAATCCACGCCGAGAAACATGCGGTGATTTTTGACAATTCGCACTTAACGAAATATCGATTGACCTATAATCAGGATATTGAAAAAATTTTGAATGATTTTTTCTTTGTCGATTTGGGAAAAATCGGAGCTTCTGAATATGTGGAAAGTGCAATTAAACTTACTTCAGGACAAGTTATCAATTTTGTGCAGTTGTTAAAAATGGGTGAATTTGATTTATTTATTGCCCTGCCCTGTGAATACAAAAAAATCATGGAGCAAGAGTTAAAAACTTTTGCAGATAAGCAGAAAAACTTTGCTTATTATGATTTAACTTATGATTTGGAGGCAATCTATTTAGGCGGCAAAGAGGCATACAGTGTTCTGGAGCAGCAAGCGGACTTCCCGTTAGATTTTTTCAGTGATAGCGGCAAATGCGGAGTTGTAACTATTAATGATTATCGCTACATTGTCGCAGTAATTGAGAAAAGCGACTCATATTTTGCCTGCCAATTTTTTGCGACGGATGACGGGATTGAGGATTTATGGATAAATCTCTATAATACTGATCCGGTCAAGCCCATGGGGACTATTGCCGCAGAGAGTTTAAAACTGGATAGAGGCGTTAAATATTATTTGGCTGATGTTAATAAAGTGGCAGCAGTTTTGCAATTACCCAGCAGACGGCAAGTCTATCCGGGTACTTCGATTTATTGCGAAGACGATGAAAATAATGCAATCGGACGAGTTGCAAGAAGTTATTACTCGCCCAAATTTAATTGCGGCATGGTTTATGCTGAAATTGACAAAAATCATGCCGAAAACAAAAAATTTATGCTTAAAAGTGAAAATATCTGTATAAAAGCGGAAATTATTAAGATTTTTGACTTGACATAATAAAAAAATAGATTATTATATAGCAGAGTTATTCTCAATTGCAGCGTAACTCGCATAAAAAACAACTTAAAACTTTAGGTTAAGGAGCATTTTTTTAGATGAGATATTATTCAGAAGACCATGAATGGGTTGAGGTAATCGGAGATAAAGCGGTTACCGGAATTACTGAATTTGCAGCAGAGTTAATCGGCAATATCAATTACGTTAAATTGCCGGAAGAAGGAAATGATTTGATCATTGGCGACCCTTTGGGGGTACTTGAAGCTGATGATGCGGAGTATGATTTATATTCACCCATCAGCGGAACAGTTGTGGCGGTCAATGATTCATTGGAGGACGATCCCAATTTGATGATGGAATCTCCTGAGCAGAAGGGTTGGATTTGTAAATTTATCAATATTGATTCAACTGAACTCAATGACATGATGAATGAAGAAGCCTACGCCAGATATACCAGAAATTTGAGAAAGTAATACGGTTTATAAAATGGATAATAATGCAGCACCGAATATTGTTTTGACAACTCCAACAAATGAAGAGGATATGCAGAAACAAGCAAATCCGAATAGCGAAGTCAAAGACAGCGAGAAATTAATTGTAGCAACTGATTTATGCAAAAGCTACCATGGCAGACAGGTGGTCAATAATGTTACACTCTATGGCAAGCCGGGCGAAGTTGTCGGACTTTTAGGGCCGAACGGAGCAGGTAAAACAACCTCATTTTATATGGTTATGGGTTTGATTAAACCTGATTCGGGCAATATTACTTTCCGCGGTGTTGATATTACCCATGTGCCGATGTACCAACGTGCCAGAATGGGAATGGGATACTTGGCACAGGAACCGAGTATTTTCCGCAAATTAACCGTTGAGGAAAATATCATGGCAATTCTGGAGACATTAAAAATGTCCAAAAAAGAACGCAAAGAACGCTTGGAAGAGCTTTTGAATGAATTGAATTTGACCCATTTGGCAAAGCAGAAAGCTATGACCCTCTCCGGTGGTGAACGCAGACGATTGGAAATCACCCGTGCTATGGTTACAAATCCGTCATTTTTGATGCTTGACGAGCCATTCGGCGGAGTTGACCCGGTATCGGTTTTTGAAACCCAGCAGATTATCTTGAAATTAAAAGCCAAAGGCATCGGAATTTTAATTACCGACCACAATGTCCGAGAAACTTTGAGTATCGTTGATAAGGCATATTTGATGTGTGCCGGCAAAGTTTTGTGCGAGGGAGACAGAGATTTTCTGATTAATGACAAGCAGGCACAGGAGTTGTATCTGGGGCCGGCGTTCTCAATGTAATTCAAGTTGATAGGCTTTATCAGCGGTTGTGTAAAAATTTTAGCAAGATAGAATCTTCTTAATATTGAGACATAATTTTTTTAAAAAAGTTGTGTCTTTAGTGGTAATTTTTATTCACGTTTGAACTGCATTAATTGCAGTTCGACATAAACAAAGGAGGTTATTATGGATGTATTAATCAATGGAAGAAATTTCGAAATCACCGCAAGTGTTCGAAAAACAATTGAGGATGCAGTTGAATCTGCAACAAATCATAAAACTTTAACCTTTACCTCAGCAAGAGTGGTTGTTGAGCTTATTAAAAATTGCTTTGAAGTATCCATGGATATTCATGCAAAAGGTCATGAGTTTACAGCGAAAGTTGAAGACTTTGACTTTAATATCGCAGTTGACAAAGCTGCGGCGAAATTGGAAGCCCAAATGGAAAAAGTTGTTGAAAAAATCAATGATTCACACCACAAGGGAGAAAAAATCGCAGATGTAACTGAATAAAAATTACTAACTTTTTGAGGGGAGGCATCGCCTCCCCTCTTTTTTTATCCCCTCAAAAAAATCTACCCGTTTGAGTTGTTTTTGTGGGGAGTTGATTGCACTCCCCACACCCCAGCAACCAGCCATCAGGCTGGACAATTGTAATTTGAGTGGGTGTAATATGGCGGTTTGGTGATTGCTTCAATGCGGCAAAATTTTCGAGTTGTCCTCCCGCTTTTTTGCGGAATGACACCTCAAATCTTTTGCCACGAGTTGCCACACAACGGGGGAGATTGCCACTTGTCTAAATTACTCCAAGCTACTCTCCCCCTTTGTATTCACCCTCTT
>JAFTJQ010000088.1 GCA_017456285.1 Lentisphaeria bacterium | reverse complement strand
TATTATCAAAATGGATGTAACACTCGCCGCGGATGATATAAATTAACTCATTTATCTGGTGCGAATGATAATCTAAGTGGGTTGCTACAAAAGTATCTTGTCCTGCGTATGCAAAAACTGCCTGTTCCATAATTTTCTCCTTTTAGGTTAAAAAGGTTTATTCTTTTTTCTTTTGCTGTGCCAATGTGTTGCGTTCCCAGAAAACTTTATCCACATAGCCTTGAATTTCTGTGTCATTATCTGCTAATTGCAAACGTTTTTCCGCCCAGAGGCAGTATTCCTCATTTAATTCAATTCCGCAATAGCGTCTTTTGAGTTTTTTGGCAACTACGCTTGCTGTGCCGCTTCCCAAAAAAGGGTCAAAAACTATATCGTTTTCCTGCGATGACGCCAAAATAAGCTTCGCATACAGTTTTTCACTTTTTTGAGTCGGATGATCGGTATTTTCGGGCATAGACCAAAATGGTATTGAAATATCATCCCAAAAATTCGAAGGGTAACTTAAGCGGAAATTTCCGTCCGCACTTTCAATCCAATCTTTTGCTTTGCCGTTGACCTTGTAGGGGGCTAAAACTTTTCGCTTGATCATCACTGAATCGACATCGAAATAGTAGTTGTCGGGATTTTTGACTGCAAACCAAATATCCTCCATGGAGTTTTTCCAATTTGATTTTGCACCACGCCCTTTTTCACGCTGCCAAGTAATGCGATTAAGAATGGTTAATTCTTTTTCAATCACACGCTGCATGGCGGCGGTGCATTTCCAGTCCCCGCACATGTAAAGAGAGCCGTCCGGCTTTAATTTTTTGCAAACTTCAGGAAACCAAGAATTAAGATACTCCTCGTAATTGCTGTCAGTGCAGGCATTGAATTTAACTCCGTTAAAGTTTTTTGAGAGGTTGTATGGTGGATCAATGATAATCAAATCGGCAAACTCATCAGGAACATATTTCAGCATTTGCAAAATATCACCATTTAAAATTTTATTGATAATATTGCTATTTTTTTGTATGTTTTTTTCTGAGAGCAATCTACTTCTCAATGGCTCAATTTCATTCTCTGACAGAGTTAAGGTGCGGTTATTTTCGGCACGTTTTTTATTTTTCACAAATCTCTCCTGAAACTTCATTGCAAATTAAGTTATTTATTGTTATTTTTTATAAAGATAGCATATAAAAATAAAATAGCAAGTTTTTATTCTGAATATATTTAAGATTTTTTGCTTAAAATATAAAAAATCATTTTTTGCAAAAAAATATTGTAAATTTACAAACAAAAATTCTTGCTTTATCCACTTAATTTGCTATAATATATGATAGCAGGATAAATTGAGAACTGTTATTTTATTCAACAATAAATAGAAAGGAAAAATCAAAATGAGAAAATTTTTAACAATGATTTTCGGTATTGTTGCATTATTTGTTGTAAAGCAAGTAAGTTACGCAGATGATTATGCTTCAATCAAGGCAAAATTAGCTGAAGAACCAAATCAAAAAACGGTAATAACTTTTGATAATAAATATCCGCAATTTAAAATCGGTGAAAAAAATTACGACATACTTTTTTATCTTTGTGATTATCCGTGGCCGCATGAATCTGAAGCTTTTTGCCGTCAGGTAAAAAGTTTCCGAGATGCCGATATGGATTTGAATGCAATCGGTTTTGTAACTTGCGAAAAAATTAAGGACGAAGCAAGCGGCAAAATGCGTGAGCCGTGGGAGGGCGATTTCCTCGCACTTGATTTGATTGAAAAAAGAATATACAAAGCACTTGAGCTTAATCCCGATGCCTACTTTGTGGTTTATCTGACTGCCTCTTATCCGTCAGGTTGGTGGATGGATAAAAATCCTGATGAACTTATTCAGTATGCCACAGAACCGATTGACCCCAAAGCGGTTTTGGGCGATTATGCTTTTCGTGCGCCGAGTTTTGCTTCGCTGAAATTCCGTCAGGAGATGGGCGATGTTCTCTACAAAATGGTAAAATATCTGGAAAGCACCCCTGCGGGGAAAAGGGTTTGTGCTTATCGAGTTGATTACGGTTGTTTCCGTGAGTGGTTTTGTTACGGCTTTGCGAATAAACTTCCCGATGTTTCCAAGCCGATGCTGCAGGCATTTAGAAATTATTTGAGAAAAACTTACAATAATGATGTTGCCGCACTCCGCAAGGCGTGGGGTAAAAGCGATGTAACATTTGAAACTGCCGATTTCCCGACCGTCGAAGAACGTTTGAAACTTGGAAGAGATCATTTGCGTGATCCCAAGAAAAATCGTGCGGTTATTGATTATTTGCATGCGCTTCACGGAGAAATTTTAGCAACTAATATTGAGTTTAATAAAAAGGTCAAGGAAGCATCAAATTTCCGAGTTCCCGTCGGCAATTACGGCGGATATTTCTTCGGTATGCACTTCGGACCCGAACATCGGCATTACTATCAGAATGAGCGGTTAATGTCTCAATACACTGACTTTCTGGCATCACCTTTTATGTACAGTCAATACCGTAAATTCGGTGAAGCAGGTTTGGCAGAGGGGTTGTTTGAGTCTCCGCTATTGTACAATAAAGTTGCAATTTTGGAGGGCGATTCAAGTACCCATTTAGATAAATCAAAAAGTCGTGATATGCTCCAATTTGCAACCAATTCTGCGGAATCAAATGCGATGCTGGCAAGAGATTTCGGGCAAGTTATTTGCCGTAACGCGGGGATGTGGTTCAAAGATTTTAACAAAAATTTCTATGATGACCCTGAAATTGTTGAGGGAATTCGCAAAATGGGCAAAATAAGAAAATTGCCGATTACAGATAATTTGATAAAAAAAGATGTCTGTTTTGTTGCTGATTACGAGAGTTTGCTTTATATGTGTGCAACCAGATGGGACAAACTATATAAGCAGACTGTAAGTGATTTTGTAGTTGAATTAACTCATAGCGGCGTACCGTTTGAAACTTTATCGCTGGCTGATTTGGAGCGAATCGATCTTGACAAATTCAAAGTCTATGTTTTCCCGAATTTGTACTATGCAACTCCGGAGAAATTGGCTTTGGTCAATAAGTTGAAAAAAATGGGCAAAAAGGTTTTCTTCAGTTTTGCTCCGGGGTATCTGACCGAAAACGGTAGAAGTTTGGCAAGTTTCAATGAATACAGTGGAATGAATGTTAAAAAATTTCCCGGTACATTGAATGATAAAGGTCAGGTAATAAAAGTCAGTGATAATGTCTATTATTCCACTGACGGAATTTGGGGGCGTGATGAGTTGCGAAAACTTTTCCGTGAAGCAGGAGTGCATGTGTTTACAGATAATTCAGAACCGATCATCTATGCAGGAATGAATTTTGTGGTATTTCACAGTTTGAAAGGCGGCAAGCAGAAACTTAATTTGCCTGAAGCAAGAGAAGTTGATATGTGCTTCCCCTCTGACGTGAAGTATGGCAAAACTGCAAGTATCGAATTTGAAATGCAGCCTAAATCAACAGTTATCTTTTATGTAAGATAATGAGGTTGAAAAGTTTATTATTAGTTGTTTGAAAATTGTAGATAAAGCATAAATAATCATTTTTTGCAAATAAAAAGTCAAAATATACAAACATAAACTATTGACAAATTATTAAAAATACTATATAATATATACAGAATTGATAAAGTTGTGAAGTTGTTACTATCACTTCAATGTGGTTGAACTTCAAACTTAATAAATTCAAAATAAATTAAATTTGAGTTAAAACAAGCTCAAATTAACAGAAAAAACTTAAAAGAAAGGTAAGAAAAAATGAAAAAATCAATGTATTTCACACTTATTGAGTTGCTGGTTGTTATTGCAATTATTGCGATTCTTGCAGGAATGTTGCTTCCGGCACTAAATAAAGCTCGTGCGAAAGCTCGTGCAATTGCTTGCGTAAACAACCTTAAGCAGTGCACAAATGGTATGGCTATGTATGCAAATGATAATAATGATATGTGGCTTATCCGCGGTGGTGTTGCAGGTTTAAACTATTGGGTAGCATATATGGGAGAATTTACCAATCAGGCATATTTCCCGATTACCAAACTTCCCAGCGGTAAATATTGGTCACCGTCAGTAAATTGTCCGCTTGATGCACCGTCAAAAACTGATACTGAAATTGCAAACCGTGCTTACGGAGTTTTGTCAGGAGATTACGGTACTGACCAGCAAAATGGTCGTTGGGTTGCTTCATTGATTGAGAAATTCGGCAATCCGTTTTCAGGCAAATCTACTGAACAGAATGCAGTGATTATTACCAAGATTAAAGAACCCGGTGCTTTGTGGGCATTCGGTGATTCAACCAATGGTACTGCTTTACAGAGTCAATCATGGGTACGCATTGATTCAGCTCGTACCAATGCGCAGGGTGTAACTCTTCGTCATGCTGGCAAATGTAATATCGGGTTCTACGATGGTCACGTTACAAGCGTCGGCGAGAAAGAGATGAAAAATGACTACGGAATTTTGTATGGATTTGATGAATCAGGTTCACCGATTACATTCTAAAATTTTGAGTTAATTTGATATTATTTGCGAAAGAAAGTAAAATTTCTTTCGCTTTTTTTTAGTACAAAGGAAAAAAGAAATGGAACAAAAAGAAAAAACACTATACCGCTGCGGTACGTTGACTTATACCAAAGTGGGGTTGGTCAATTTGGCAGTTTGGCTGCTTTGGGGAGATTTCAGTTTGATTTTGCTGAATAATGTTTTTCCTGCCCTGACTCCGCTGCAGCTTAATTTGCATAATGCGAGTAATGCGACAATCGGACTTTTGATGGGAACAATTCCCTCAATTGTTACCTTTATCGCTAATCCGATTATCAGTACTTCAAGCGATCGCACCAGAAGCAAGTGGGGCAGACGCATTCCGTATTTGCTTTTTACTGCACCATTTACAGCGATGTTTATGATTTTGCTTGGCTGGAGTGATTATGTCGGAAAGTGGTTAATGAAACTCGTCTCTTATAATGGCGACCCGTCGCTTTTCATTATTGCAGTAATGTCAATCTGTGTAATTGGTTACAGCATTTTTCAAATGTTTTCCGATTCAGTTTTCTGGTATATTTTTGCCGATGTTGTACCTGATCAATTTATGGGGCGTTTCATGGCGGCATTTCGAGTTATCGGAGCGGTCGGCGGTATGGTTTTCAACTATTTTGTCATGCCGTATGCAAAAACTCATACCGCAATTATTTTTACCGTTATTGCCTTGATTTACTGGGCAAGTTTCAGTGCCATGTGTCTGCAGGTCAAAGAGGGCGAATATCCTCCGCCGGAAAAATATGCACCCGGAATTTTTTCAGTATTCAAGGGGTTTTTCCGAGATTGTTTCAGCACTTCATTTTATGTGATACTATTCATCGGTTTGGCAATGAATTACGTTTCAACAATCTGTCGTAATAACTTTAATTTTCTTTTTGCATTGCATGATTTGAAATTAACTTCTGCCGAGTATGGCGAAGCTATGGCAGTTGGGTTGGCAGTTGCAGCGGTACTTTTTATGCCGATGGGGTATTTGGTGGACAAAATTCATCCGATTCGAGTCTATTTATTGGGTGCATTGCTGGTAATTTTTGTTAATCCGTATGGATTTTATTGTGTAAAAGATTATAAAACATTTATGATTATGAGTATCATGCTGCAAGTTGTTTACACAATTCAGTATGCTTCAATGAGTCCGTTGAATGTTAAACTTTTCCCATTGGCGAAGTATGGACAATTCTGTTCAGCGGCGGCAATGATCAAAGCAGTTTTGCTGGCACTTTCAGGATGGGTAAGCGGTTGATTTATTGATCAATTAGGTTATCGTTACTTGTATGTTTGGGATTTTGGCTTTACAATTATCTGCTTTGTGCTTTTATTCATTACATATATTCAGTGGAAGAAAATGGGTGGAGACAAATCTTTTGAACCACCGGTTAAGTAGAGAGAATTTTGGGGGGATTTTATGAAAAAATTACGTTTAGGAATTATCGGAACTTGCAATCGAGGCAAGTTGGGTGATATTGCCCACAATGCTGCTAATGGCGTTGAAGTCGTTGCCTGTGCCGACATTAATGATATGCAGCGACAGAGTTGTATTGACCGTTACAAAAAAGAGTATAATTACGATATTCATGCTTATTGTGATTATCGTGAGATGATTGAGAAAGAGCATTTAGACGGAGTTTTTGTAACTTCACCTGATTTTTGCCATGAGGAACAGGCATGTTTCGCTTTGAAAAATAAGGTTGCTGTCTATTTGGAAAAACCGCTGGCAATCACAATTGAGGGAGCGGATAAAATTTTACGAACCGCCAAGGAAAATAAGACAAAACTTATGGTCGGACACAATATGCGTTATATGGACTTTACCAATAAAATGCGTGAGATTATCCAATCAGGTGCAATCGGTGAAGTCAAAGCGATTTGGTGCCGTCATTTTATCAGTTATGGCGGTGATGCGTACTTCCGTGATTGGCATGCGGATAGGCAAAATACTACCTCTCTTCTGCTGCAAAAGGGTGCTCATGATATTGATATAATTCATTGGCTGGCAGATAGTTCGACAGTTCGGGTTAATGGGTTTGGGTCATTGAGCGTATACGGTAATTTGCCGAGACGTGAAAAGGGAAGAGAAAAACTTGAGTGCCTGACCATTAAAGACATTTGGTCCAAAAATAATTGGCCGCCTGAAGAACAAACTGAAATGTATCCCAATATCAACAATGAAGATATTAATATGATTAATATGCAGTTGGCAAATGGCGTTCAAGCATGCTATCAGCAGTGCCATTTCACACCTGATTGCAGCCGTAATTATACTGTAATCGGTACGAAGGGCAGACTTGAGAATTACGGTGATTGCGGAGTAGGAGCTACAATTCAGCTCTGGAATCGCAGAACCGATACGTTTGTGCTTGAAGGGGATGTAACTTATCGCATGCCTGATAGAAGCAACGATATGCATGGCGGAGCAGATCCTCTGATTGTCAGAGGATTTGTGGAGATGCTTCGAGGAATTTCCACCCCTGCTTCAACTCCGCAGGGAGCGAGAATGGCGGTTGCGACGGGAGTTAAGGGTGCAGAGTCAATTCGTAATGGCGGAATCCCCCTTGAGGTCCCCGAATTGGATGAAGACTTAAAAAATTATGTTTTCAGTATTTAGGGGTAGTCGATAATGGAAAAATCGCATTTTTTTGACTTGGATAATGGCATTAAAGCAAGTTTGTATAAAATTACAAACGGTGTGATTACTGCCGAAATTTCTGATTTCGGCGGTATCATTTATTCACTTCAAGTGCCGAATAAAAACGGCACTTTGACTGATGTCGTTTTGGGGTGCCAAAATCCAGAAACATATAAAAATAAGATACTTTATTTTGCCTCAATTATTGGCAGGTGTGCTAATCGAATCAAAGATGGCAAATTTACTCTGGATAATACGATTTATCAAGTCGCTAAAAACGATAAGGAGCGTAATGCTTTGCATGGGAATAGCGAATTCAGTCACAGTTTGTGGCAAGTTGCTGAACTGCAAAGTAATTCAATAACTTTGAAGTTTTTTTCGCCGTCAATGCAGTATGGGTATCCCGGTAATGTTTGGGTCAAAGTAACTTACAAAGTTACAGAAGATAATGCTTTTGAAATTGATTATCAAGCAAAATGCGATGAAAAAACTATCCTTAATTTAACTAATCATGCTTATTTTAATTTAGCAGGCGAAGGGACAATTGCGGAACATGAAATTGAACTTCGCAGTAATTTTATTACTGAAACTGATGCGGATTTGATTCCGACGGGTAAATTGCTTGACGTAAGTGGGACATTGTATGATTTTCGAACTCCTAAAAAGTTCGGAGAGGTACTGCCTAAATTAACTTTGCGTAATGGTTTGGATGATAATTTCGTCCTCGATAAAAGTGATGAAACGCTGCCTGCGGCAAAAGTTTATTCTGAAGCAAGCGGAATCGAAATGAAATTTTTTACCAGTGATATCGGAGTGCAAATTTTTACTGCAAATCGCTATAAACTGCCGATAATACTTAAAAACGGAGCAGAAGCGCCGATTTGGGGCGGATTTTGTCTGGAATCACAACACTTTCCCGACTCCCCGAACCATGATAATTTTCCGTCAATTGAGCTTAATCGTGATGAAATTTATCATCAAACAAGCCGTTTTGAGTTTAGTATCCGAAGAAAATAACAATAATAATTGGGTATTAGAATAAATTGTCCGAAGAATAAGCGATTTTAAAATATTTTTTTTAATATCAACTTGCAAATTGCATTTTTTGTGGCATATTATTCGAGGCAAAAAACTAACGAAAGGATAAAATTATGAAATTCAGAATGGTTCACAATAATTTAAATGTTTTCGATCTGGAAAAAAGCATGAAGTTTTACCGTCAGGCTTTCGGGCTTAGCGAGGTAAAAAGAATCGTACCCGAGGACGGAAGTTTCATCATCGTCTATCTGGGGAATGAAAATGCGACACATAATTTGGAGTTAACTTGGGTCAAGGAGATGGATAGACCATACGATTTGGGGGATAATGAAATTCACTTGGCATTTAAGGTTGATGATTTTGAACAGGCACATAAACTCCACGAAGAAATGGGGTGTATCTGCTATGAAAATACGGAAATGGGAATTTATTTTGTTGCCGATCCTGATGGATATTGGTTGGAGGTTATTCCTGAAAATAAGTATTAAAAGATTGAGCGAAAGGGCTTGCTGCAAAGACAAGCCCTTTTTTTGTCGGGTCAGGGGTAATTCCTCTAAAAAACCAATAAAAGCCTGTAAAAGCGTGTAAAAAGTGAAAAATATGCAAAAATCTTTCAAAAAAGACTTGCAAAAAAATAAAAATGCAGTATATTAAGAGAGTGTTTTGAAAAAGAGACACGGAAAGTCGGAGTATAGCTCAGCCTGGCTGGAGCGCTACGTTCGGGACGTAGAGGTCGCAGGTTCAAATCCTGTTACTCCGACCATTTTTTTGCAAAAATGCTGGATATCCAGAAAGAAATGAAGAAAATCCCGGAAGAGCATTTTTTGCCAAAATTGTCCACTGTAGTTTTATGCGAAAGTGGAAGGCGACGCAGGTGTATTTTCAACTGACTCTGATTTTTTTATCATTAGATTATTCAATTAAATTAATTCTGTCTTTGGAAATCCGCAAGTCTTATTTTACCGCATTAATAATTTCAGCAATATTTTTTTAGTCAGTTTGGTTATAATACTCATTGCAAGCAAATTTTTATTCATTGGTATTATATTTTTTAGAGTTACCATTAAATTGTTAAGATAAACTAATAAATAATATGTATGGTCTAGGCAAGACATCCTATTAAAATTTCCAAATCCAAGAGGAGGCAAAAATAGATTCACCAGCGATAGCTTCGCCTATGTTTTTCCACATACATTCTTTATTTTTCCCTCCAAATTTGGATTGTTCGTTCAAACGGACGAATATGCGTTCGGTAATAAATGTTTTGTCATTTTTTCGCAACATTTCCGACAATTTTGCTGCTACATTCGCCGCATTGCCAATCCATGCTAGATCGTTTGCTCCTCTCACTCCTGTTCTTACGATAAATAAATCACTAACATCAATTCCAACCGCGTAGTTTATGAGATAGTCTGTTGAAGGAAACACTTCTTTTATTTTTTCATTAATCTTGGTGACAATGAAATGTATTTGTAATCCTGTTCTAGCCGCATCAGAGCATTTTGCATCCCCAACAAATACAGCCATAACACGGTCACCATCAAAAGAAGTAATTACACCGGAATTATTTTTTATCACCTCGCATGTCGCCCGTAAAAAAGATTTATAGATATCTGCTACAAAAAAATCCTTGTATTTCTGCACAAGCTCTGTTGAACCTCTAAGATCAGCGTATAGCACAGCACCTTCCATGCAGACGGCTTCATTTCCTAGTTGTATATCTTCCGCATCAGGCACTTTCGTTCCTTTTTTACGTTCCCAATTTATTTTTAGAATATCATTGATCTCTTTTATTATTGTCATACTACTTTTCATTTTACACCTTTGGTATTGATTTCATCTGTTATTTGATTAACGGCATCTGAAATTATTATTCTCTGGGTATTAGCTTGCATTTTACAGTACAAACGAGTTATTCCATCTAAATCAGATGGTATCTTGATTTCGTTTGAATTCGTCAACAAATATGTCCGCTCTCGACCAATTGTGCCCATAAATAATCCTAACTCAAAAATAACATTGTCTCTTGGTGCGTTTTTTCCTTTCCCTCTAGACCTTGTCCAATCATCTGGAGTCAACACAAGAATCGCGAAATCGCTACTTTGTGCTTGATTTACCAATGCTTCTATATTGTATTCAGATGGATTAAAAACATCCTTATCCCATAGTTTAGTGTCAAAAACATTTAATTTTTTTGAAAGTTGTTGGGCAATGTGTAATCCCTCTGATGACGAACCTATAAAGATTCTTGGCTTACTGTTAGGCATTTTGTGATACCTTGCACGTTCACGCAAACGAACACACAATTCAATGGCAATGTTACGAACGATAATAGGATTATCAGACAATAATTTATCCATGAATGCAGATGAAATTTTTAATAAATGAGTATCTTCCGATGCTACCAATGTCGCACATCGATTTTGTGTCGGGTCTAAAACAGACATTTCACCAACACACTCTTTTGCTTTTCGTTCTGCAATTTTTCTATTGTTTACAAGCACATCAAGAGTACCTTTTAGAATAAAATATGTTGCGTCTCCCGCATCTCCTTGCCTTGTCACCGTTTGACCTTTTTTATATGAAATGATTTCTCCGTTGCCCACTATTTTATTAATGATATTTGAATTTAATCCAGAGAATATTTTTTGCATTGTAAGGCATTTTTTGGCCGTTTCATCATTCATGCTAGATTTTAATAAAAGAGGCTGGCATGGAGATTCCTTATCTGACATGTTATATTCAATATCACTGTTAGTCTCTTTTTGAGATGTAGTAGTAATTTTCTTCACTCGTCAACTCTCCTTTACTTGTACCAATACATATTAATACAGCGGTTGTAACCCAATAGCCGATTATGTTTGTTATCCGTGATTCTTTCGATGGGATCGAGTTCTAACAAGCGGTCGAAAGCATTGCCGATGGTGGCATTTGTCAATCCTGTCAGTTCTTTCAGGTTGGCAACATTAAATATAGGAAAGGCTTTTACTTTTTCTCCAACCGTGCTAATTGTTTCATATTTTCCTTGTAATCCTCGTTTCATTTTATGCTCCTGAAAGTAAAATAACATAATCTCTTATTCTAATATAATGCGATATCGTAAAATATGCAAGTTGTTATTTTAACTTTTTCAGAAAAAAATTTCTGCTGGATTCACAGCTATTTTTTTGTATTCACTTGTATAATGACAATATCAGTCTGAAAATATAATTTTTTCAGTTTTTTTTATATTTTATTCGCTTTTTTCATATTTAGCTGTATATTATGTAAACTGCAAAAAATAAAGGGAGAATAATAGCAATATGGCGGATTTCAAACCAAAACAATACAAAATCAACATGTGTGAAGGTCCTCTGCTAAAACAGATTATTCTTTTTACCATTCCCTTAAGTCTATCTGCATTGCTTCAATTTTTATTCAATGCGGCAGATTTGATTGTAGTGGGACAATTTGCTTCACATCAAGCACTGGCAGCAGTCGGAGCGACGGCATCGCTTACTACTTTAATTATCAATATCTTTCTTGGCATTTCAATCGGTACAAATGTGGTTGTTGCCAGATATATCGGCGAAAATAACAATAAAAAAATTTCCCGTGCCACCCATACCGCAATCTATGTTTCGTTGCTCGGCGGAGTAATTCTATCCATTATCGGTTTAAGTTTCTCCAAAACCTTTTTGCAATGGATGTCCACTCCGGAAGATGTCCTTGACATGGCAACTCTGTACATGCGAATTTACTTTGCAGGGATGCCGATTATTATGCTTTTTAACTTCGGAAGTGCAATTTTGCGTGCAATCGGCGACACCAAACGTCCATTTTATTTTTTGATAATTGCAGGAATCATCAATGTTTTACTGAATATGTTTTTCGTAATTGTCTGCCATTGGGATGCAGGAGGAGTTGCTACTGCGACAGTTATCTCTCAAGGGATCTCCGCTTTTATGATTTTGCAGGTTTTGACAAAAAGCCGTGAAAGTTATCGAGTAAACTTAAAAAAACTCCATATCAACTGGTATTGCTTAAAAGAAATGATGCGAATCGGCATTCCTGCAGGATTTCAATCCTCTTGCTTCTCACTTGCCAATATCATGATTCAATCAGGAATCAACTCATTCGGTGCGGAAGCAGTTGCCGGCAATACAGCAGCAATGTATTACGAAACTATCGGTTATATCGTTGCGGCATCAATCGGACAGGCAACAATCAGCTTCGTCAGTCAGAATTACGGCGGCAAACAATATAATCGCATTCGCCAAACCATTCGTTATTGTACAATGATTTCGATTGCAAGTTGTTTAATTTTAGAGACATTATTATTGATTTCACGCTATCAGGGGATTGGGTTATTTAATGATAATCCGACGGTTATTCAATGGGGAGTTCGCAGATTAGTTATCATTCTGCCATTTTACTTTGTCTGTGCGACAATGGAGATAACTGTCGGAAGTTTGAGGGGGCTGGGACACTCTATTCTTCCGACAATTATCATGATTTTCGGGGTTTGTATATTCCGAATTTTTTGGATGCAGACAATTTTCAAGCACTTTGCCACTTTGGAGTCAATCTGCTGGAGTTTCCCGGTGTCGTGGATAATTGTCGTTATTTTTAATGGCGTGCTTCTACTCAATATTTTGAAAAAATTCCCGCATGACGCCGTTAGCAGCAAAAAAACAATTAATGCTTAAGCGATAATCCCCGCAGACTCAAAAATAATTTTGCCCTCATCAGTTACGCCGACAACCTTGAATTTATCATTATCAATAGTTGAATAAATTTTAATATTTTCCCCGAACTTGCGAGCCATATTAAAAGCTATTTGAATCTTTTTGAATTGGCAACTTCTCTGCAATGAATTATACAATACATCCTGAACCAACATCGGATAATTTGCGTTATTCAAATGCAAATTAACATCAATCGAACTGTAATTTACCTGAAATTCATGCGAATAATTCATTTTTTCTATTTCTTCAGCAGAAATTTTTAACTCATTATCATAATCACAGAATTTGGGCAGTCCCTCTAATTCCGGCGAAATATCGAAATTAAAATTACGCACCGGCCGCAAAGTCGATCCGTCAAGCACCAACCAATAACTTGACCCAACTAAAACCAAATCCCCTGCTCCGTCAAGCACCTCAAATTCACGTCTGAAAAATAACCGCTCTCTGCCTGACGGATAAGTCCTGACAATTAATTCATCCCCTACCCCGACAGCTTTTTTTATCTCCAAACTCATTCTTTGAAGCACCCAAAGCTGTTTATTTTCTTTCATATTATCCCAGCCGCAACCTAAAGAGACTGCATGGGTCGCCGCAACTTGTTGCAAATAATCAAAAACTGAACGAATTTTGAGAATATTGAACATATCAACTTCGCTATAACGAACAACAAATTTTTCAGTATAGATACCCTGTGACATTATAAAAAACTCTTTCGCAATTTCAATTCTAATTAATTCCGTATTCTTTTAATCGTCTTTGCAGAGTTCGTCTGCTTATGCCTAACTTCTCGGCGGCAACTGTTCGATTATCACCGGACTCCTCAAGAGCTTTCAAAATTCGCTCTTTTTCGCCGAAGTTAATATTAAATTCGACATCAATTACCTCTCCGTCAATCTCATCAAAAGCTTTATTATTTCGATGATAATTTCTGATATTTTCCGGCAAATCATCATACATAATTTCAGCTTTATTCTGATTAAAAATCACCAAGCGTTCAATACAATTTCGAAGTTCCCTGACATTGCCGGGGAAATTATATTTTTTGAGTTGCGCTAATGCTTCACTACTCAAAATCGGCACTTTCAGCCCATTTTCTGTTGCGAAACGCACCAGGAAATCTTTTGCCAAATCCTCAATATCTTCGACACGATCCCGCAAAGGAGGCAACTCCAAATTTACCACATTCAAGCGATAATATAAGTCCTCTCTGAATTCACCGTTTTGTACCATTTCCCACAAATTTTTATTAGTAGCAGCCACCAGTCTGACATCGGTTTTAATCTCCTGATTTCCACCGACTCTCTCAAAAGTTTTTGTCTCCAAAACCCGCAAAAGTTTTACCTGAATTGCAGGAGAAATTTCACCGATTTCATCTAAAAACAATGTTCCGCCGTCTGCAAGTTCAAATCGACCTTTTCTTAACTCTGTCGCCCCGGTAAATGCACCCTTCTCATGGCCGAAAAGTTCACTCTCAAGCAGATTCTCGGACAAAGCCGCCGCATGAACTGCCACAAAAAGCCCTTTCCTCTGCGATAACTTGTGAATAATATTTGCTACCACCTCTTTGCCGCTGCCGCTCTCTCCGGTAATAAGCACCGTACTTTTTGTCGGGGCTACCATCATTACATCACGATACAAATCCTGCATAACCGGTGAGTGAAAAACGATATTCTGGTTCAAAATTTTAGGAGTATTTTTAACTACCATATTTGCAGAACTATTGCTTATAAGCGATAAATTTTTATCTACTTCCTGCTGTTCTTTTTCGCGAGCTTCCAAAGCCGAATTAATAACCGCCTCAAGTTTATCAAGTTTCAAGGGTTTAGTCAAAAAGTCAAATGCACCTTTTTTCACCGCTTCAACCGCTTTTTCCACCGAGCCGTAAGCGGTTAAAACAATGCACTTCGGCGAATCAGCTTTGCTTAATGCCGCCTCAAGCACTCCGATTCCGTCTGCTCCCGGCATGCGCAAATCAGTTAAAACCAAATCATAGTCATTGTGCTTTAATAACTTAATTGCCACTTCGCCATTCTCTGCCTCACTGACGTCGAATGCTCCGCGAAAATACCGCACTAATGCCTGCCTGGTATTAGATTCATCATCAACAATTAAAATTTTTTTCAAATTTTTATCCATATATTTTCGACATTCCGAAATTATTTTTACCTTTTATAAGATACCACACTTTCTGCAAAAATCAAATTTTTATAGAAATTTTGTATCAATTACTAATCCGCCCTGCCTCAAAATCACAGCTTTATCTCCCTTACTGCAATCAACCACCGTCGATGCAAGTGAATTTTCAGGGATTACTCCACCGTCAATAACTAAATCAACTTCTCCGTTCAAACTCGTAATGGCTTCCTCTACACAAGTAATATTCGGCTCTCCGGAAACATTTGCACTGGTACTGGACAATGGGAAATCAAGTTCTGTCAGCAATGCAGTAATAAATTCGTGATCAGGCATCCTAAATCCCAACGTATCTCCATTCTCACACTCTCCGATAATCGTAATTTTGCCGGGGCAATAGGTGTCTGCCATTTCCGCAATCAACGGAGTAATTTTGAGTCCGTACTTTGCCAAACTTCTATAATCTTTAACAAATGCGGCAAAGCGTTTATTTTTATCCCGCATTTTAAGTTTATAAATTCGCTCCTCGGCGTCCTTATCTTGAAAGGGGCAAACCAAACCGTAAACCGTTTCAGTCGGAAGCAAAACCACGCCTCCATTTCGGAGCACTTCGCAACTTGCCGCAACTGCTTGAGTCAAATTATTTTCCGTAAGTTTTATAATCTTCATTTTCACCTCAAATAAAAAGACTTTCAAAACCGCTTGTGAACGATTTTGAAAGTCTGCAATTTAATTATTTATAAATTATTCCTCTTCAAAATCGCTTTCGGTAATTTTGAAGCAAAGTCTTTCACCGAGATAAGTAGTCGCAAATGCCACAATTCCTGCAATGAAACCATAAACCGCACCATTGGTAAGAATAATGTCAAATTCATCACTGCCCATGATTTCAGTAAAAGTTCCTTCAATTCCGACCGCTCCTACAAAGCAGTAAACAATCCAAATGAATGTCGAAACACTCATGGTCGCCCAACAACTGTACTTGCTTGATTTTTTGAAGTATAATGCGATAATCACCGGCAAAAACACCACTACCAACTGTGATGCCCAGCAGTTTTTCATAAGCGAATAGATGCTTTCTACGCTCAATGCTAAAACTGTCGCCACAATCAAAAGAACTACCGTAGTGATACGAGTTACATGCAGAAGTGTCGCATCTGAAACTCGTGGATAAATCGAACGAAGAACGTTATTTGAAACCAATGACGATGCTGCCAAAAGCGAACTGTCAGCAGAACTCATAATTGCTGAAATCAATGCACTTAAGAAAACCGTCAGGAAAATCGGATTAAATTGACCTAAAGTCAAAACCGCCATGCGGGGCAATACCTGATTTTCCAAAGCAGTTTCTCCTCCCATGCTCTCAACGGTAATACCATTTTTAGCCAAAACAATTCGAGCAGCGAAACCGATAGTAATCGGCACTAAAGCAATTCCCAAATAGAGGAAACCCGAAATAATACTGCTGGAAATTGCAATTCGCTCATTTCTGCTGGCAAGCGATCTCTGAATTAAATCCTGACCGACCATACAGCCGAAGCCCATGATTATCCACTGACCGATGTAATATACCCAGCCGCCCTCATTGGCATTCGCAGCATAACCTAAACTTAATTCACCCAAACGGATATTCTGTTCAGAAAATACCGCATCAAATCCGCCTGCCATGCTTACTGCCTGCGGGACAATCACAAACAAACCGACAATAATCAAACTTACCTGTATCAAATCGGTCATCGTTACCGCCCACATACCGCCGACAACAGTATAAATAAGCACAATCGCCGCTCCGATCCAAGCACCTAAAACAATATCAATACCTAAAAGAACGTGAAGAATTGTTCCCATTCCGAGGACTTGCGCCCCCAACCAGCCGACATAAACCGGCACCATCCAGATTGAAGCATAAATTCCTGCCCATTTTCCAAATCGGCGTTCAATAATATCGGTAACAGTCAAGCACTTGAGCTTACGCAAAAGTCCGACGATGAAAATACCTGCCAAAATCAAACTCATTGATGCCGCAAAGGGATCGGCAATTACCGACCCGATACCGCTTGAGAATACCGTAGCGGCAACGCCCATGCTTGAACCAGCACCAAACCAAGTAGCAAGCAATGTTCCTGTTGCCATCCACAACGGCAATCGTCTGCCTGCAACTAAAAAGTCGCTGATTCCTTTTACCTTGCGACCGGCAAAGAACCCAACACCCAAAATACCGAGAATATAGATTATGATACCACAGTAGAGTATATACATACCCGATTGCGACAAACCCAATCCGATTTTGGTTCCGACATCAGCAGCGGTTTCTGCCGCCGCCGGCACTGCTTCACTTGCGTGTTGCACAACAGTACTAATAATTGCCATGTTTTTTAATTCCTAACTTTGTTAGTGTGTTAAATACAAAAAAAACGTTATAAAAAAAATTTCTCAATAAGATACTTTAATTTATTAATATTTCAAGTAAAAAAAGTTTAAATATTCAATTATTTTCAATTTTTTCTCAAAATCAGCCATTTTTCAGCACAAATTTGCTATTGAAAAAAATATCATAAAATGCTCAATTTCACGTAAATCCCCATTTTTGGCAAATATTCAAAAATAAAATCGGGGAAAATTCCGACTTTTCTATTTGAAAAATTGCTTTTCCGCTATAAATTAATAGGTAACAAGTAAAAATTTTAAGTAAATATTACCCCGATTTTAATGATGAAAAAAAAGATTGTTTTTGCAGAAAAATATGGCGTTTGCAGTGGCGTAAAAAACGCATTAAACCTTGTCAATCAAGAACTTACAAGCAACAATAGCCAAATTTACGTTTTTCACGAAATCGTGCATAACTCTTTTGTTATAAACAACTTAAAAAAAAACGGCGTGATTTTTACTGAAAATATTAACACCATCCCCGATCATTCCACTATCATTTTCAGTGCCCATGGAGTTTCCAAGGAGATTGAAAAGCAAGCCGCCGCTAAAAAGTTAAAAGTTATTGACGGAACTTGTCCGCTGGTGAAAAAAAATCATAAAATCGTCGAAGATGCCGAAGCACGAGGGGATTACATTATTTTTATCGGCGACCCGAAACATGTTGAAGTTTCAGGGACTTACGGTCGGTGCGTGAATAAAGATAAATTTTTTATCGTCCATAGCGAGCAGGATATAAAAAAGCTGCCGCAAATCACCACACCTGTAACCTTGCTCAGCCAAACCACTCTCTCAACTGATGACACTCAAACGATAATTGAACTATTAAAACAAAAATATCCGCAACTTGTCAATTACGGCGGCATCTGCCATGCTACCGACTCCAGACAGGGTGCGATTCGCACTTTGGCGGCAAGAAGCGATATTATTCTCATTATCGGTTCTCCGAAAAGTTCCAACTCAAAGCAGCTTGTTAATATTGCAAAGCGGCTGAATAAAGTTGCTTATTTGGTGGAAAATTCGCTTGATTTGGAGAGAATTGATTTTACTTCGGTGGAAACTATCGGCATTTCTGCAGGAGCCAGCACTCCGCAAGAGCAAATTGACTTAATAGTTAATTCCTTGCAAATAAAGTAGTTTCAACCAAAACTCGTGCAATTTTTTTTAAGGCAAACTTATTTTCTCTCTATCGGGACATACCCAGTTTTTTCAATTAATTCTCTCCCTGCCGACGTGAACATAAAATCAACAATCTTTTGAATATTTTCGCTTCTCGGTCTGACCGTGATAATACAGCAATCGGCAATAAATGGATAAGTTCCGTTGCGAATATTCTCCACAGTAGGGGCAACTCCGTCTATTGAAAGCAGTTTAATTTCTCCGTTTTTGAACATTTCAGTAGAAAAATAACGGAATGTAAAACCGATTGCTTCCTGATAATTACGGTAGCTTGCCACATCATTAATAATCCCCCCCATTCCGCCGAGCCGATCTTCCTCCAATGGCGGCATAATCGGAGTATCGCCCATGATTTTTTCCAGCATTGTTTGACTTCCGCTTCCCTGATTACGCTGAAAAGGTTTTATATCACCGCTTAAATGAGGATCTATCTGCGACCAATCAGTAATTTTCCCGGAATAAATCCCCCTAATCTGTGCCGAAGTGAGATTATCTATCGGATTTTTGCTATTGACAAAAAATACAAATGCTTCTCTGGCAAATGGAGTAATTTCATACTTTAAAGATTTTGCTTCGGCATCGGCAAGTTGCACTTTTGAGGGCGGAGCACTGAAAATAAGATCTACTTCATCAGCAAGCAATCTTCGAAAAGTCACATCAGAACCATTCGTTTGCAAATATCGCCATGAATGCTTTTCAAATTTATCTTTGTTATAAAGAGCACGAACCACGCCTGAATAAATCGGATACAAAGCGTATGCACCATCAATTCTCGGCAAATCATTTAAAATTTTAAATTCATCATCGGCTTCAACAATAACAACTTTCGTATCAGCCCGCCATGGGTCATAAATATACCAATTAATACGGTCATTTAACTGCTTAAACCGCTCAACAGTTATCCAGCGATATGCAGGAATAAGGCAAAGTACCAACATAAAAAATAACATAAAGCCCCCTGCCCATTTCCAAAGTATTCTTGCCTTGCGAAATAAAAGCGAAAAAATCAAAAGCATCAAAGAAAGCATCAACAAAGACCAGAAAATACTCATCGACAATTGATTTACAGTCGAAAAAAGAATAACAGCTTCCCCGAAGATCCACAAAAAAAATCCACCGATAAGCAGACCGATAAAAAATATAACTTTTACAGATATTACCAATAAAGCTGTTTTACTATTTTTTTTCAAATTATCTTCCATACTACACTCCTTTTATGCTATTCAAACTACTTACAAATATAATGCACATCCAACAAAAATCAAGCACAGATATCCAATAAAATTAAGAATTATTAGTGGAAGCATGGCGGCATATCCGAAATAAGGTGTCGATCAAAGAGCGACAATACGAAATGATATAAATCTGCGTCCAAAATCGCTTGTGATTTTTCAGGTAAATTCTCCTGTCTTCTCTTATGCTCTTTTATCTTCTGGTTGGCGATTTCCTTAAGTTTTGTTTTTATTTCGTAAATACGGGATTTTTTAAAACTTGTTTGATTAACAATATCCTCAATTGATTTTTTTTGATATAATAATTTCAAAATAGTTTGCTCTCTTTCAGAAAGAGAATTATACCATTTGTTAAAATGCCTCGAAAAAAGATAGCAACTTGCGACCTTTTACTCATCAGACTTTCTGTGAATATCCAAAAGTTTGCGTAATTTCTCTTTACTTTTCGCATCAGTTAAATCATAATACGTTGTAACAATACCAATCAGTGGATATTTTTTTATCGGCATACTCAACAGCTGAATATGGTTATCTTCATAAAGAAATATCATAAAAGATTTTCTGTTTTCTGCGGCAACAAGCAGTTTCTGAACTACCCCGGCATTATGACTTTCAGACACGAATTTTACCGGCAACTCCATTTCACAACGATCGTGTTCCCAAGGGTAAACATAAAAAAGTTTTATGTTTTGAAGTGATTTGTAATCCCGGTAATAAGTATATTCATATATGCCGCGGTAAATTCCGTACGCCCCGGCTGATGCCGGAAGCACAGACAAAGATATCCACAGCAGAATACGATATTTTTTATGAGTTTTCTGATTTTTTTTCATTCATTCACCAACTTGGGTAAATATTCAAATATAACACAAGAATTCATTCCATGCCAATACGCGTTGGGATAGTTGTCATTTCCCATTCGATCTTTGGCATAAATAACTTTTATCCCGCTGTTCCAAATTGCACACATTGAATTCAAAAACCATTGTGGAACATTGATATCAACAATATTTTCCTTTTCTAATATAGTTGTTTTTCTGACAGAATACAAGCCAGATTTTATAAATCCTTGCCCTAATTTATCATTTTTTATGCTTTCACGGAATTCTGTCACATAAAGTGCTATGGATGACAGGTCATACGGAGCGTAAGCGAAGTGCTTCATATCGGAATGGAATGGAGATGCTTCATATTGTGGAGTAAAACGGAACAATGCTTCATCGTCAGGCGTTTTTTATGAAGCATTTTGCGGCATCGCCGCAAAATATGAAGCGCATCTTACGATGCATGAAGCGGCACAGCGTGCCATGAAGCGCACCTACGGTGCATGAAGCGAAGCCTGACGGCTTCATGTTTTTTTGCCTTGGAATCAAGGCAAAAAAAAATGGTCGGAGTAACAGGATTCGAACCTGCGACCTCATGCTCCCACAACAGCGATTAGCTGTTGAGCCTGAGCATCGCAGACATCGAAAATGTCGAGAAGCACAAGGCAAAGCATGCAAAAGGACAAGAGGGGCGTTATTCATAGCATTTTAATTGCTATGAATATAGCGAAGCAGTTTTTTTAGAGTATTTTTTGCTGAAATTTATTTCATTGCAAAATAAATGCTCTAAAAAAAACGCCTCTCTCTTTTCCTCCCATTTAAGGCAAAAAAAATGGTCGGAGTAACAGGATTCGAACCTGCGACCTCATGCTCCCAAAGCACGCGCTCTAGCCAGGCTGAGCTATACTCCGACTTTATATATTTTATAATATATTGCCGATTTTTTATTTTTCAAGTTTTTTTATAAAAAATTATACAAATTAGCCAAAAATTTATAACGATTCGTCAATATTAACAATGGAGATAAAAAAATTAGCGAACCTTGATGATGGATTTCGGGGTTTTTCCGGTGTATTTATGGAATTGTCGGCTGAAGTAATTACTATCGGAAAACCCCACCTCCAAGGCAATTTCACTGACATTCATACCTGAAAATTGCAATAACCCAATTGCTTTTTCGATTCGGAGTTTCATTAAATAGTTAATCGGTGATACTCCGACTTGCTCTTTAAATTGAAACCTGAAATTATTAATTTGCATATTACAGAATTTCGCCATAGAGGCAATATCCCAATTTTCTTTGTATCGACTGTCTAAAATTGCTAAAAGCTTACCGATATTCTGCATATTTTTGTTATTTAATTTATTGTTCTGCTTCGCCTCGGCATATCGAATAATGGTTAAAATAATTTTCAAAAAATCGCTTAAGGCACCTACTTGCGAACCTATTTCCGATGAATTTAACTCTTGTTCAATATCGTTAGTTAATTTCTCTATTTCCCAAAAAAGGTTACTTGTCAATTGAAATATTACCGGAGCAAAATTATTTTTGCTTCGTTCTCGATCGGTTCGCAAAGGAAAAAGCATGTGGTAATTCAGAGATTTCTGCAAATCATGCTCAAAATAACGAAAAAAACTTTTACTGAACAGCAGATTATAAATTTCAAACTTTTCCGCATTTTTATAACTATGTTCAACCCCCGGCGGTATCAAAAATATATCGCCGCCGTTTAATTTTTGGTGATTATTTTCAATCACTTGCTCTGCTTTGCCTGAATGCACCAACACCAATTCATAAAAATCCTTATGGCTGTGCTGTTCATAATTCCCATTATGTTCGCAACGGTAAACCGTCATACGAAAATCGCAACCGAGCAAATATTTTTTTAATAAATATTCCATAATATCAAAATGTGCTAATTTTTTTTCAAATAATTAAGGTTTTTAAGATTATATGTAATATATTATAAATATCATAAATTACAAGTACAGAATCAAAAATAGGAGGAAAAAATGACAAAAGTTGATAAGTCAATCGTCGAAAAAAGTTTTGAATTAGCAAAAATCCGCTATGCAGCAATGGGAGTTGATGTGGACAAAGCTTTAGCGGCTTTGAGCGAAATTCCGATCTCCATGCACTGCTGGCAGGGAGATGATGTAACCGGATTTGAAACAGCGGCAAGCGGTGCTTCCGGCGGCATTTTAAGTACCGGTAATTACCCCGGCAAAGCTCGCAATATCGAGGAACTTCGTGCGGATTTGGAGAAAGCATTCTCTCTTATCCCCGGCAAAAAACGTTTGAATCTGCATGCGATTTATGCAGATTTCTCTGACGGATTCGTTGACCGTGACAAATTGGAAGTTAAGCACTTCCAGTCATGGATTGATTGGGCGAAAAAAAATAATATCGGACTCGACTTCAACCCGACCTTTTTCTCTCACCCGATGGCAGCAAGCGGACTCACCCTCTCAAGCCCTGACGAGAATGTACGCAAATTCTGGA
Organism: Lentisphaeria bacterium; assembly: GCA_017456285.1. Classification (GTDB taxonomy): domain Bacteria; phylum Verrucomicrobiota; class Lentisphaeria; order Victivallales; family Victivallaceae; genus RGIG5270. The sequence goes on along the minus strand of JAFTJQ010000088.1, from coordinate 5,472 downwards.
TCGACCATGCAATCGCATGCAGAAAAATCGCTGCAGAAATGGGTAAACAATTGGGAACACCTTGTGTGATGAATACTTGGGTGCCTGACGGCTTCAAAGATAACCCGATTGACCGATTTGCCGCCAGAAAACGCCTGATGGAATCTTTGGATCAAATTTACAGTTTGGAAATCGATGAAAAATACCTGAAAGATGCTGTGGAGTCAAAACTTTTCGGTATCGGTGTCGAAAGCTGTACCGTCGGTTCAAATGAGTTTTATATGGGATATGCCGTCAGCAGAAATAAACTTATCTGCTTGGATTCAGGACACTTCCATCCGACTGAAGTTATCAGCGACAAAATTTCTTCATGCCTGCTTTTCTGCAAAGAAATTTTGCTCCATGTCAGCCGTCCTGTCCGTTGGGATAGTGACCATGTAGTTATCTATGATGATGAATTGCAGAATATCGCCAATGAGATTGTCCGCAACGAAGCAACTGAAAAAGTGCATATCGGTTTGGACTTTTTTGACGGCACCATTAATCGCTTGGCAGCATGGGCAGTCGGCACCAGAAATACCCAGAAAGCACTCTGCAAAGCTCTGTTGGAACCGATTGATTACTTGAGAGAAATCGAAAATCAGGACAAAAAAAGCGAGCGGCTTGCTTTAACCGAAGAGTTAAAGGGAATGCCTTTTAATGCCGTTTGGGATTACTACTGCTTGAGCAACAATGTGCCTGTAAACTTTGATTACTTTGCTGAAATTGAAGAATACGAAAAAGCAGTTTTGTCAAAACGTAATTAATTATTGAAACATAAAAAAAACGGTGTGTCGAAATTATTTTTCGGCACACTTTTTTTGTTGGGATTTTTTAGTTATCCTTTATAAACAAATCAAAATAAATCAAACTCCTCATTAGCAATGGAAGCAAAAAAATATGTATTCGATTATTATCAGAACAAAAAAACTCCGCAGAGGAAGTTTTCCTTTGCGGAGTTTGAAGTTTATTCAAGTAAAATTACTTATTCAAACGAACTTCGAGAGCATTCAACTGCTCAACCAATTCAGCCGGAAGTTTATCGCCGAATTTAGCATAGTGTTCTTTGATACTTGCAAATTCGTTCTTCCAACCTTCTTTGTCGAGAGAGAGCAATTCAGCCATATCTTCAGCAGATACGTCCAAACCTTCGCAATCGATAGCGTCAACGGTCGGCATGTAACCGATCGGAGTTTCAACTGCTTTGCCTTCGCCGTTACAACGTTCGAAGATCCATTTCAATACACGGCTGTTATCGCCGAAGCCCGGCCACAACCATTTGCCGTCAGCTGATTTGCGGAACCAGTTAACATAGAATACTTTCGGAAGTTTGTCAGCAGTTGACTGCTTACCGATATTCAACCAGTGTGCGAAGTAATCGCCCATGTGGTATCCGCAGAAAGGAAGCATAGCAAACGGGTCACGACGTACACCTGCTTTGACGTCCAAAGTAGCTGCAGTAACTTCTGAACCAACGATTGAACCCATGAATACACCGTGTTCCCATGACATAGCCTGATGTACCAAAGGAATAGTGCTCGGACGACGTCCGCCGAAAAGGAATGCGTCGATCGGCACACCTGCAGGATCCTGCCATTCCGGAGCGATAGCCGGGCAGTTTTCTGCTTTAGCGGTGAAACGTGCGTTCGGGTGAGCTGCTTTTTCAGTAGCTGTTGCCGGATCCCACTCATTGCCTTTCCAGTCAATAAGTTTACCCGGAGCATCGTAACCGATACCTTCCCACCAAACATCGCCATCTTCAGTAAGAGCAACGTTAGTAAAGATAGTATCTTTAGAAGCTGACATCATAGCGTTTTTGTTTGAATCCATGCTGGTACCCGGAGCAACGCCGAAGAAACCTGCTTCAGGGTTGATAGCATACAAGCGACCATCTTTGCCGAACTTCATCCAAGCAATATCGTCACCGATAGTTTCAACTTTCCATCCCGGAATGGTCGGAATCAACATAGCGAGGTTAGTTTTGCCGCAAGCAGACGGGAAAGCACCTGTAACGTATTTGACTTCGCCTTTGGGGTTGGTAAGTTTCAAAATAAGCATGTGCTCTGCCAACCAGCCTTCGTCACGAGCGATAGCTGAAGCAATACGCAATGCCAAACATTTTTTGCCGAGAAGAGCGTTACCGCCGTAACCAGAACCGAATGACCAGATTTCACGGGTTTCGGGGAAGTGAGCGATATATTTCTTTTCGATCGGAGCGCACGGCCAGTAACCATTATCTGATTCGCCTTCAGCAAGCGGTTTACCTACTGAGTGAACACAGGGTACAAATTCGCCGTCGTTGCCGAGGACTTCGAGAACCTTGGTACCGACGCGGGTCATGGTGTGCATATTGATTACAACGTATGCTGAATCTGTAAGTTCAACACCGATTTTAGCAATGTTTGAACCGACCGGACCCATTGAGAAAGGAATTACATACATGATACGACCTTTCATGCAGCCATTGTAGAGGTCAAGCATGATCGGCTTAAGTTCTTTGGGGTCAATCCAGTTGTTGGTCGGGCCTGCATCTTCCTGCTTTTCGCTGGCGATGTAGGTACGGCTTTCTACGCGTGCAACGTCAGAAACGTCTGAGCGGAAAAGGACACTGTGGGGTTTCTTGTCAAGTCTGGTAGCCAAACCTGAAGCAACCATTTCATCTGCGAGTCTATCATATTCAGCGGCAGAACCGTCGCACCAATAGACACCTTCCGGCTTGCAAATTGCAGCCCATTCTTCTACCCAAGCAACCAATTTTGCGTGCTTGGTCGGGATTTCGTTCAAATATTTTACCATTTGATTTTCTCCTGATTTGTTTATGTTAATATTAGGGATAATTCTATTTTCTGTCGTTTTCAGCAAAGGGATTCTTTTTGCGTTCCCTTCATTTCAAGCGACTTCCTGCTGCACCCCCCCGTGCAACAATACCTCGAATAATAATATAATTTAATTTTTAAAAATTTCAAATTCAAAACAAAGATATTTTGCATATTTTTGTATTTTTCTGACTTGACATATTTGAAAGAGGGCGTATATTCTAAAAAGTAACATTTTTTATTAATAATTATACAAGGTTGATTTACCTCATGAAAACTGAAATTTTTTTAAGCGGCAAGTACCTGAAGCCCGATCGAAGTGCCGTCGGAGTAATCACTATTATTTCGATTATCGGCGTTGTTTTGGGGGTAGCGGTATTGATTGTAGTTCTTTCGGTTATGACCGGATTTACCGAATTGATGAAAGAAAAACTGCTTGACACCCAAGCGCATTTGCAAATTCGCTACATGTACGGCAGGACGATCAGACGACCGAATGCAGTAATCAAAGAACTTGAGAAACATGGCGGCACGGGGATTCCGATCGTTATGGAGCCGGTCTTGATGCAAATCGGCAGGAATTTAGAGACAACCATTGGAGTTATGGGGGTAAAAAAAGATGATTTCGCCAAAAGAATTGACCTTAATTCAGTAATTAAAAGCGGAAAATTCGAACTCAATAAGGGTGAAATTATCATCGGGGACGATTTAGCACGGCGGTACCGCTTAAGAATCGGCGACAAAATTCTGTTGCACTCTCCGCGGAAACTTACCGACATGGTACAATTAAGCGAGGACGGAACGGTAAAATTAAACGAAAATAATCCCGTTTATCTGCCGAATGAATTTACTTTGGCAGGGACTTATTCATTTAATAAATCAGACTTCGACCGCAGAATGGTTTTTATTGATTTTGATGATGCGGCGGAACTTTTCGGCTACCGCTACGGCAGTGCAACTCATATTTACGGCTACGTCGATGACCCCTACAAAATCGACGGAATGATCAAGGCGATGAAAACGAATTTGGAGAAAGAGGGTTTTTATGTTTTCTCCTGGAAAGAGATGAATGCCAATCTTTTGAACGTTTTGGAAGTCGAAAAAAGAATGATGTTTTTTCTGCTTATATTCATTGTTTTGGTGGCGGCATTCAGCATAACCAATACATTGATTACCTCGGTTTATAAAAAGACTCGTGAAATCGGGTTGCTCAAGGCTTTAGGTGCTTCAAGTGCTTTCTGTCTGCGAGTATTTGTTTATCAGGGAATGCTGGTCGGTATCATTGGGAGTTTAATCGGAACCTTATTGGGCATACTGGTCGTCCATTTCCGTAACAATATTTTGGATTTTGCCTCAAAAATTGCGGGGCATGACCTTTTTCCGAAAGAGTTTTATTATTTTGACGGACTCCCGGCGAAAATTGTTGCCGGTGATGTAATTTTGATTGTAGTTGTATCAATAATTCTCTGTACTATCGGCGGTTTAATTCCGGCGATTCGAGCAGCGAAACTTGACCCGGCAAAGGCTTTGAGATATGAATAATTGTGATAAAAAAATCGTTATCGAATGTCGGAATTTAGTAAAAAATTACAAAATCGGCACTAATACGCTTGAAATTTTGAAAAAGTTGAACTTTCAAGCAGAACAAGGCAGCAGTATCTCAATTCTCGGAGCATCAGGAAGCGGCAAAACCACCTTATTAAATCTGCTTGGAATGTTGGAACCGCCTACCGACGGGGAATTGATTATCGACGGCAAAAATATTCAACAGCTGTCAGCAAAGGAAAAAAGCGATTACCGAAATAATAAAATCGGTTTTATTTTCCAGTCATACCAGTTGCTTAATGAACTAAATGTGCTGGAGAATATCATGCTCCCTGCCCTGCTGAAAAAAAGTTATAAACTCAAAACCGTCAGACAAAATGCAGAAAATTTAGCCGAAAAAGTCGGCTTAAGTCATCGCTTGAAACACCACCCGTCAGAGATGTCAGGCGGTGAACAGCAACGCTGTGCAATCGCCAGAGCTTTAATTAATGACCCGGAAATTATCCTTGCCGATGAACCGACGGGGAATCTGGATAAAGACACCGGCAATGAAATTTTGGCGTTATTCAAGCAGCTGCAATCAGAAAAAAGCCGAACCATAATCACAATTACCCATAGTGATTATGTTGCTTCATTGTCAGATTCAACCTATATCCTCGATAACGGCGTGCTATATCATCAGCGTACCAGCTGATGATATGAGGGCTGGAGGCATAGAATTAAAAATGCATCCTCCGTCGCCAAAGGCTATGGAGGACAGGGGAATTATAAATTATTGTAGGTGTCGTGCTTGTGGCACGACTAAAAGCGAGCCGTTCGGCTCGTAGACTGGATGCTTCGTCGCTTTCGCTCCTCTGCATGACGTCAATTTGATTTTGCAACGGCGGCAGAGATAACCCATTTGGTCAGACGGGTCGGAAAATTTTAGATACGCTTGCTCCCAACTCTCCCAGGCATCTTAGACTTCCCATAATCATCGCCGCAACCAACGCTCCTCTCGTCCTGTCAACGGCAAGGAAGAGGGGGAATACAAAGGGGGAGAGTAGCTTGGAGTAATTTAGACAAGTGGCAATCTCCCCCGTTGTGTGGCAAC
>JAFTJQ010000018.1 GCA_017456285.1 Lentisphaeria bacterium | reverse complement strand
CTGCTATATTTTAGAGTCTCCAAATCAATAGGGATGATGGTTTGATTCCCGTTTGGAGATTGGCTGCTTGGCATTCAAACTTCCCCGTTTTTTCCCCGCAAACGATGATTTTCCCCATTTATTCCCCAAAAAATCGATGCCGGAAGTCTGGTGACGTTGTGCCATAACGTGCCAAAGTTCAGGGTAAATGACGGATTTACAGCATTTTTTGAGCTGAATTTCAGAGCGGAATAATCCACATCTGCTCCACCATTTTTGCTTTGCAAAAATGGTGAATGAAGCCTGAAAAGGCTTTCGCTTCATGCACCGAAGGTGCGCTTCATGGCACGCAGTGCCGCTTCATATATTTTGATGCTTGACGAGCAAAGCTCGCAAGCACAAAATGTGCTTCATAAAAACGCCTTTTCAGATGAAGCAGCTTCATTTCATTTCGCTATGAAGCATTGTTCCGTTACACTTCACAATATGAAGCACTCCGCTTACGCTCCGTATGATGAAAAAAATGAAAAATGAGAGCTATGTTTGCAAATATTCCTTGTCTATGCTGCATTATTCAGCGGAAAGGAAAAATCTCATGGAAAAATCGTCAAACAAACTCGTTGATCTTTCTGTTGCCTTTGCTGTTGAAATATTGAATCTTGTAAAATATCTGAAAGAACAGAGAGAAACGATCATCTGCAATCAAATCGGCAGAGCCGGAACAAGTATCGGAGCCAACATCCACGAAGCGCAATATGCTCACGGGAAAGCTGATTTTGTTTCAAAACCCCGAAATTCCCTAAAAAATGTTGTTTTCACCTTACCGGAAGTGTCCGAACAGTAAATTATTCTACTTGACAAATTCAAAATACCTGCTATATTTTAACTTGTTCTCTTGACAAAAATATATTATTATGCTACTGTATCAAGCAATTGGTAGAATTTATAAAAAAGTAAATGTCAACACGGAGGCTATTATGGCAAATTTAATTAAATGTCCAACTTGTGGAAAACAAATTTCCAGCAATGCGATTTCCTGTCCAAACTGTGGTGAAGTAATCAATTCTAAAATGTCAAAACCAGCGGGGGCAATCAATATGAAAGACCCTGTTCATTTTGTGGGAGTTGTGATTTCTATTTTGGTGATATTGGGGGTTATTGTTGCTTGCGTCGGGACTTGCACAAACAGTTTGTAAAAAGCTGGCGTCAATCTTCGGCAAAAAGTCCCCGTACATCGAAAACTCTGTTTTTTCGAAGTTTATGACTTTTTCGGAATTTGCACGGGTGTTGAAGTAGTGTGCCAGTTTTACGAACTTTTGGCTATTTTTGATGGTGGGAGAATTTTGTCTTTTTGTTTTGTTAACCTCCACCAAATTTACCCTCAAAACGGCAACAATCGTTGCCGTTTTTTTGCCTCATCGACAGTTTGTGACAGAAGTTCATACGGTCGCTGGATCCATAAGTATGTTTTTGTCTTTGGCTGTGTACTGAGCGCAGACTGATTTTTTGAATCTCTCTTGACTT
>JAFTJQ010000087.1 GCA_017456285.1 Lentisphaeria bacterium | reverse complement strand
GGGCGTTTTTGTCGTAATAAGAGATATTTTTCCAGACTCCGGCACTCAATGTGATTGCAGCGGCACTTGCCATTAACACAAAAAACTTCAACATGATAATTCCCTTTTGCAATGAGTTGAAACAAAAAAAGGAGATACTTTTTTAAGTACCTCCGCGATCTGCAAAAAATGGAGCGAGTGACCGGAATCGAACCGGCGACAATCACGTTGGCAACGTGATGCTCTACCAACTGAGCTACACTCGCATCTTCTGTCAATGTGTTAAATATATCACCGCTTTACCGATAATGCAAATGAATTGCGGAAAAAATTCAGAAAATTTGCTGAATTTCGTATATAAGATTTACAAAATTTTCGGGAATAATATTTTTTTACTTGTATTTTTGAAGCTGTGGATTATATTAACCATGCTGTCATTTATGACAGCGGCTAATTGAAAACTGTTCGCATTTTACGACAAATTCGTCCGAAACCGACCAAGTAAAAAACGTTTTTGTCAACCGCATAGGTGAATTGTGTCCAGTGAGATTGTGTCTTTTTTCTGCACAGTCTTGCCGGATGCTTCTGTTTGCATTGTGGTTGACAGGCTCTTGGTCGGGCCTCGGACGAAGTGCAATTTTGGAGTATTCGGCTTTTTATTATCCGGAAAAACTGCTTGTTGCACCTTTTCAGAGCTTGTTTGGTTTTCTGATATCGTTTGTTGTTTTTTGCAACAGAAAACAACAACATAATCAGGAGGTATCACAATGAGTGAGGAACAAGCACCCGTCAACAACAATCAGCAACCGCAGCCGCAACCGCAACCGCAGTATCAACAGCCGACTCCGCAGTTTCAGATTCAAAATGTCGGCACTGGCTTGGCGGTAACATCTCTGATTTTTGGTATTTTGTTCACTTTGATCAGAATCAGTTTGACATTCAGCAAAACACCATACTTTGCAAATGCAAAGGTAGCAATGGCATATTGGTTGGGTATCAACATCGCCTCTCTGATTTTAGTGATTTTGGCAGTTGTTCCCGGAGTAATCGCTTTGAGTTGCGGTAAAGGCAAAGAAATGGCTGTTACCGGTATTTTGCTGGCTTCGATTCTGCCGTGGCTGGAGTCCATTATCAGATGCATTATTGGTATTTTGTAAAATCGCTGCTGTATTGTGATAAGAAGTTTTTTACCGTGAAAGATATTATGAGTGGTCTTTGCCGGCGCTCATAATATCTTTTTGCTTATTATTGTCCTGTTAGCAGTGAAAAATTTTTGTACTGCGCCATGACAAGCCGGTGGCGGCTTGTGGATGATTTCTCCTGCCGCACCACCCCGTCCCGCACCGCAGGATTTATCTGATTGTGCAATCTTTTGCGGGAAAAATCCAAATCAGTACTTGAATTTTTGAAATTTTGAATTATATTATTTATAGAGTTCAAATCCAGATTGCTCACGTCAGCGAAATTGGTTTGCTGTTGGGTGATCAGGCTTTGAACTTTTTCTTTGTTTATATATAACGATTTCTCCTGCCGCACCACCCCGTCCCGCACCGCAGGATTTATCTGATTGTGCAGACGTTTGTTGCTGAATTCAAGATTGTTACTTGACTTTTTATCAGATTGTGGTATATTTGTTGATGTAGAGGAATTGTTGAGGGAGCCAGAACCTTCGGGTTGTAACTCTAAGTCCGACAATTCCTCAAATTTTGTCAACTTATGGTCGTAAAAATTCTTGGCTTCACCAAAATGTTTTATAACCATCCGAGCATTGTATTTCCCTTGATCTCTGAAATAGACAATCACATTAAAAATTGAGATTGCATCCGCTTCACTCAACGCTTCGCAGGATTGCGGCTGTTATGAAAAACTCCTGGAAATGGACCGCAAAAAAGCTGAATCCATCGCCAAGAGTAGCAAAAGGTAACAAAATATAACCTCCGCAAAAACCGCTTTCGGAGGTAGTTGAAGCGGTGGCTCAACACCAAGCGGCAGGCTTCTCACCGTCAACCAGTAATAATATACCACAATCTGATGAAAAGTCAAGTGACAATCTTGAATTCAGCAACAAACGTCTGCACAATCAGAAAAACTCCGCCCTGTCAAGGAGGCGGGGCGGGGGAATGAACAAATGGGACAATAATAATAAATAAGGGTGTCAACGTAAGTTATTGACACCCGGAAAAATCTTGGAGCCAATGATCGGAATCGAACCGATGACATATTCATTACGAGTGAATTGCTCTACCGACTGAGCTACAT
>JAFTJQ010000017.1 GCA_017456285.1 Lentisphaeria bacterium | reverse complement strand
GAAGCAATCACCAAACCGCCATATCACGCCCACTCAAATTACAATTGTCCAGTCTGATGACTGGTTGCTGGGGTGTGGGGAGTGCAATCAACTCCCCACAAAAAAACAATTAGGCTAATTGGCTGCAAGTTATGGAGTAGTATTGGTTTTCGGGATTGATTAGGGTTACGCTGTTGCCGTTATAACTTATGGTATTATCGGAGGTTATCAACTTACCCTCTTCAACTCCGATAAAATTCAAAGTTACTGTACCATTATAGTAAATAACATCATTGCCCCAGTTTGCTTCAAAAACAAAGGTATTTGCTTGACTTCCGCCGACAAGTGTATCATCACCTAAACCGCCATGAATAACATTATCCACGCTGTCATTTGCCCAGATAATGTCATTGCCGCTGCCGCCATAAATAGTCATTTCACTACCAGAATAATCGAACTTTGCACTGGTTAAGTCAATAATATCATCGCCGTCGCCTGCTTGAATTTCTTTAATTTGAGCAAGACGGCTATCGGTTTTACCCAAATTATCATAGGATTCACTGTAGATATCATCGATAAAAAGTGCATCGCCATTGGCATCATTGGTTAAGAAAAGCACATTTGCATCATCGCAACCAACAAAAATGTCGCAAATCTGGTTTTTGCCCTGCAAATTAATCTTTTCGCTAACCCCTTCTGCACTGCCATAATAAGCAGCCATGAATGCCCGCGACCAAACCCCATTAGTCCTTGCTAAAAAAACATCTATCCCGTCATCTTTTTCAGCTTGTAACACACCATTAAACGCATAATTATTTTGTGCATAATCGGTCCACACTCCATTATCTTTTAATTGTACACGCATTTTTGTATCAGAGATATTTTGTGAAGTATAAATAGTGGCAGATTGTAATTTTGTATTCAAAAATAATTTTTCTCCATCGGAAGAATTTAAAATTTCTATTGTATATTCTGGTGAAACAACATTTGATTCCCACGAAAAACCATTTTCAGTATAAAATTCTATTCCACTATCTAAAATCATAGTTTTAGCATCGCCATAAGTATTTGAGTCCGCATCAAAACCACGCATATAGATAGTAGTTTCATAATCTATGGCTAAATTATCTCCAGACATAAATGCTTGCCAATTTTCACCATCAAAAGAAACTTCTGCTTTTTCATATTTGATAGAAATCATTGGATAAATCAAAGTTTGCAATCCATTTTTGTCTACTTCTGAAATATATTGAATTTCATATTCATCATTATTTCCCTGAGCATTATATGATCCAGTTGCTTCGCTATTAAATGGAATAAAATCACCCGATGCTCGCAAGAAAAACTCATATTCTCCCATATCCATTATAGAATTTTGAGTCCAAAGATAAGTTTGATTTTCGCCTATGGTTAATGAAGATAAATAAATCTCATCAATTTTATCAATACTTCCTTTTTTTCGGCAGTACAAATCAAGTACGGCGGAATCACTATAACTGGAAACTGAATAAGAAAATAATACTGATGTCAAAGATACATTTTCTGCCCTAAAATCAGAAATTATAAATGGCTCATCTTCAATTTTTTCAAGCCATAAATCGAAATCATTAAGATTTTGCTCATTATCGAAAACTTCAACTTCCCAAGTGCCAGACGAACAATTTTTAAGTTGTATTGCAAAACCCTTATCATTAAATGAGACAACTTCGGCGGAAGTCTGTACTGTATTTAAATTAAAAACAACAGGAGGCGGGTTACTAATATCTTCTTTTACAAAACAAAAAGATTCCTGTGTTTCTTTATTCGTTATTACTACACTACAAGATTCACTGCAAGATTCATAAGAACCTGAAAATAATAATTTGCTTTCCTGACTTAATTCGACATAATACTCTTCTTTTGCTATATCGCCTGCAAACAAGATGTCGCTAAAACTTGAATATACTTCTTCAATATCTTTATATTTAGAAATATCTGTAATTGTAAAATTCGTAAGATCATAAGAATATCCTTTTATTGATACACTGCCATTATCTCTTATGACTTCTCCCCAAATAGCAATGCTGGTCTGCTGAGAGTTGTGAGCCAATAAAAGATTACCTTGAATTGATTCCCACGAAGTTAAAAATTTAGCCCACGAAGGGATTTTTATACTACCGCAAGCTGATATTGACAATGAACCATTTACTGTAACTACCGTTGCTTCTGCCGTTGCTATTCCGGCAATAGATGCACTACCTAAAACGGTTAATCTTTCATGGGCAGCAGAATAAGTTATTGCACCAGATACAGAAGCTACTGAACATACTTTTTCGCCGTTTACATACGCATTAACAAAACTAATATCTCCATTTGCTTTAAAATCACCGTTCACCTTCATTGTAATAGAAAGTTCTGTATCAACTACCGATGCGGCAATTATATCCCCCTTTTTTACTGTTTCCATTCCCAATAGATGAAACAATTCTACTTGCCATGATTCATTAATTCTCAAAGAAGCAGCCATCCAAGTAAAACCAATTTCCCCTCCAAAACTAATCGGTTCTGTATCTATTGTTGCCATATTTTCAACATGACCATTTATTCGATAAACATGGAATCCAACATCTATTCTTTGTCGCTCTGTATCTTCAAGAGTAATCTTTATTGATGAAAACTCTAAATCTTCCTCGCCTTTAACTTCAACTGTTTTCAAAGTTGCTTCGGCAGTACAATGTCCGAATGTTTTCCATCCAGACTTTGACCAATCGATAATTATTGTATACTCACCTTTTTTTGTATCAATTTTGGCAATACCTGCTATAGATTTTGTATTAAAAATATTATTACCTTTCAAATCAAAATGAAAACAACGACGGTGATCTACTGGTTGCAATGTAACCGTAAAAGTTCCTTTTAAATCCCAATCATAATAATTCCAAACCCCATTTTCATCTTGTTTAAGAGACAAGGATAATCCACTTCCTTCTTGGGTTAAATCAGCTTCTACTGTCAAAATTCCAATTCTGCCCAATATGTTGGCTTGACAAGCAACATCAATACTTGTCGAAGTTGCAGCGACCGTAAATAATAAATCCGTTACCTCCAAAGCCGCCCAAGAGCGTTTATTGGTTTGCTTTCCCCACTCCGCACTGAATTCTTTTGTTGGAGTTGTTACAGTATAAGATTCTGGACTGGTAGTAACTGCTGTTTTTAAATCATCAAAATCTTTAATGTTAATATCATCAACAACACTTAAATAAAGAGAAGAATTTTGATCTACATGTAAGGTATATGATTTATTACCAAGCAAAATAGAACTGTAAGAGTTATTTACCCATTGAAATGTATATTGTCCAATATATTCTTCTGATAAAATCTTTCCATCCACAGTAATTTTAATATTCTCCCATGCAGATCCTCCAATAAAAGATGTATCAAAATTAGTAGCAATATGATATTCTCCCGCTTCTTGATTTCCTTTTACAGATATGGTGCATGAATTTATATCGGACAAATTATCTATTCCGGAAATCATGTAGTCATTTCCTGGGGAATGATCTTTAATATCTATCTCAATATCCGCATTTGAGGCATTCACGTTACCGAGAGTTTTAAGTTGTCCAGAGACTGAAATATTCCCTTGAAGAATACTATCAGCAGCCATTTGCAACTCACCATCTTTTTTAATAACAACATTATTTGCAGTTGCATTTGACCAGAAACCAGCGCCACATTTCGAATTTATAGTAAGATTATTGACTATTCCCTTTGACTTTACAAGCAAAGTATGAAATTCCTCATCATCATTTTGGTCATTTGGATATTCCAATGTAATTCCACTTGCAGAAATCTCGTAAAAATCATCAGCTTCATTATCATTATCGCTAAATAAAAATATGTAAGCTGGTTTCAGTTCAAATAATACTTCTCCCACTGAATCATTATTAGTATTATTGAAATAATACCATTTATGGCTTCCATATCCAACAGCATTATATACACTTGACAAAGTAAAATCATAAAATTCATAACTATGTTGCCCCGGGAATAATACTCCGCTTCGAGTATCAACAAGTAAATCATTAAGATATAGATAACTAGTAAAAGACGCTACTTGGGTATTACTACTTTCAGAATAAGTACATACACTCCGGGTTATGCTTGCGGTAGATAAATAATCAGGATCAAAATAATAAACTTCTACCGATGAACTATTATTATTGCTATCACAAACAGGACAAGACATTTAAACCTCCGTTATATCAAAATATTTTCACAATAATAAAAATTTAAAATAACATTACAAGCAAATACTATAACAATAAATTAATTAGGGGTAATATATATCATCCTAACAAAAATTACAATAGTAAAAATAAAATTTTTTGTGATTTTTTTTAGTAATAGATGTATGGACGCATGGATGCATAGCGAAATGAGGTGTCGTGCAGAGGAGCGAAACGAAGGATCCGGAATTATAGTTGCAACCACCGTTCTCATGACCTTTAAACGGATTTTTTGAAATTAGGTTTCGAAAGGCAAAAACTTTTAATAAAAGTTGTTGCCTTCGTCCATGAATATGGATAAAAAATTTTGAGATGTGAAAATTTGAAAAATTTTCGCATCTCTTCTTGGTCAAGGTCGCTGACCTTGCGTAGGGGTGTGGGGACGGCGTTAGTCCCCACAAAAAAAACAATAACTTCGACCAACGCAGTCATGACCTGTCAACAGCAACTCCATGCCTCCAATTTACAGCACAGAGATCGCATAAACCTGAGACTCGGCATGAACAGACTTGAGATTCAAATGGGCTTTAACAAAAAATCTTCTCTCTTTACCCGGAGTTACCTTCAATCCCTCCAGAAACGGCAATCCTGCCGTAATCATGACTGATGAACGCGTAGGCAAGGTCAGAGGATAACGCTTAATCGGTTCCATAACTATCGGTTCAATTCTAATCCACCCCATTGGATTAGGTGATTCGGTACCCGGCAGCCAATCTTGATAATAAATTACCAAATTATCAATATCTTTCTCCTGCCATTCGGGAATGGAAATTTCCATACCGACATTTTCAAGTTTAAATGTTACAGTATCATCAATACCCGAAACTAATTGGCGACTTCCGACAATCGAAAGTTCTAATTTTGCATTTGCTATCGGCTCAAAAACAGTTTTCGGAGGGGCTTTCATAACTCCTGAATAATATTTTTTCATACAGCCGCCTGCCGCAAAAAGTACAATACTTACGCCCAAAACAACCATTACTAATTTTTTTATCATTTTATTTTTTTCCTTTCAATAACGCTTCAAGCATTTTTATCTGATCTTCCTGATTATTGCTATTTTGTAACTTCATTTCATTTAATCGTTTGGCAAAATCATTTTTTCTGTAACGCTCGGTCAAATCTTTGATACAATCACCGATGATTTTTTCAAATTGATTTTCGGAATAACTGCAAGCAGACTGCACCAAAAGTTTATCAATCTCAACTTCACGTAATTCCCGATTTAATTCGGTAAGAATTTTTATATTATTATTGAGAGAATACTCTTCGGTCAAAATTGTATCAAGCACCGCATTTAATACTTTTGATACCGCACTATCTGACAAGTATTCAGGATTTAATAAATCCACGATATTTCTTGCCGCATTTTCTGAATTAATCGCTAACTCCAACAACACAAGTTCACTCGGATAAAACTTTTTTTCCACTTTTGCAGCGGGATTAACTTTTACTTCATTTGCGACGCTCAAGGCATTTGATTTTCGCTCATTCTCACGAACAACTTTGTTATATTCATTCTTGATTGCCTCGTAACTGACGCCAGATAATTCAGAAGCTTTTTTCAAATACAACTCTGCTGCCACCGAACTTTTTATCAACCCCAACAAACGCACTAAATTCAAAATAACTTGATTCAAATCTCCGGGATTTTCAAAATTGAAACTTCTTTTAGAGTAATCAAAGAAAAATTCCAGCCAGTCTATCGAATTATTTACCGCCTGTGCAATCGGTTCTTTGCCCTGATTTCTAAAGAGTTCGTCAGGATCTTTCCCCCCGGGAAACTTGATTACTCTAATATCGAAATCTAATGGCAACAATATCTCAATCGCCCGCAAAATCGCATTTTGTCCTGCATTATCCGAATCAAAACCCAATAGAATTTTTTGGGTTGAACGGCGAAGTATTTGAGCTTGCTCAAGCGTAAAAGCAGTTCCCTGCGGAGCAACAGCACATTCATAATTTGCACGGTGCATAGCTATAACATCTAATTGCCCCTCACACAAAATTGCCATTTTGTTTTTGCCCATAGCACTTCTGGCAAATGGCAAAGCATAAAGCAATTGACTTTTTTTGAAAAGCACAGTTTCTGCGGTATTGACATACTTTGCCACCTTAGCTTCGGCATCTAAAGTCCTGCCGCTGAATCCGACGACTCTCCCCTGCCCGTCCCAAATTGAAAACATCAATCTGCCTTTGAAGTGGTCATAGAGTTTGCCCGATTTTTCCGAAACTCTTACTGTCCCGGTTTCCACCGCTTCCGCTTCGCTGTATCCGAGTGATTTTGCAAAGTTCACGCAGGCTTGCCAATCATCAGGGGCATAACCGATTCGGAATTTTTTTATAGTTTCATCATCAATCCCACGCTTGTAAAGATATTCCAAAGCAATCTTGCCATTTGCTTGATACAATGAATTTTCAAAAAAACGGGTAAATTGCTCCATTAAATTAAACAAACGACTTTTGCGATCTTGAATTTCTTTGGACTTTTGTCCGTTTCCAATAGTTTTTTCGGGGATAATTACATTGCACCTCGCAGCTAAAAGGTGAATTGCTTCAGGGAAATCAACATTTTCTTTCTCCATGACAAAACTGAAAATGTCTCCACCCTTGCCGCAACCGAAACAGTGATAGTGCTGACGATGCTCATTTACTACAAATGAAGGAGTTTTTTCGTTGTGAAAAGGACAAAGCCCTTTATAAACTCCATTGCCGCCTCTTTTTAATGAAATGTAGGAACCAATTAAATCCACAATATTGGTTCTATTTCTCACATCTTCTACAATTTCATCAGGGATGGCTCGATTCATAAAAATTTTCTCAATTAAAAATTATCGATTGGAAATTCTTGCTTTTGCATGGGCACTTAAAGCAGAGTATTCGCTGCTTTTGCCGGCTAAATCTATAAATTTTTTATAAAAAGCCACAGCTTTTGAACTCTGTTTGAAATAGCCGTCAAATAATACCGCCAAATTATAAACCACAACAGCATCTTTGCCTGAACTAAGGTTGTAAGCTCGAATAATCTCTTTCCCTGCCTGCTTCAAGTTACCGTCAAAAGCATTTGCACAGCCAAGCATATTACAAAAAATCACCGAAGATGCATAGGCTCCGTCAAGTTGACTTAATCTACTTAAATACTCTTTAGCTTTGGGCGATTTTAATTTGATGGAGTTATTAGATAATAAAACCAAGGTATTAATATCATTAGGATTCAGTTGATGTGCCTTTTTCAAATAACCTATTGCATCACTTAAACGCAAATTATCCTGACTGTATAAGTTACCGATTGTGTATAAAGCAACAAAGTTATCAGGATTATTTTTCACAGCTTGCGAAGCCTCATCGATAGCAACTTCACGATTCTGCAAGTTCTCTGCCGCCACCGCTTTAAGCAATAAGGCATTCACATTATTGGAATCAATTTTCAAAGCGTTATTAGCTAAATCATAAACATTTTTCCATTGATTTGCTTTAGCCGATTGCACAGCTAAAGTAAGAATCTCATCGACATTGTCCTTATTTGATGAACATCCAAGCAAAATAATTAACGCAAAAACGACAATTGACAGTCTAAAAAATAATTTCATTTCAATAAAACCTTAAATAAAAAAACTAAAAAAAACACTCCATTCTATAATTTACAATTAATCTAAAAAAATACAAGATTAAAACCTAAAAAATATCCATATTTTTTTAAGTTATTAAAAGTTGTCACACTTTTGGGACGACGAATAATATACCGGATGAATGAATGTATGGTGGTATGGATACATGACGTATCCGCCGGCAACTAAAAAGTACGTTATTTGCTGTTTTGTTGTTTTTTTATTACAAAATATTTACAGGCACTCTATCGTTACTCATTATGGTAACTGCCGCCGGCAAGGATATTCGAAGCTCGAAAAAGCTGTTCCGACAAAAGCAATCGGGCAAGTTCATGCGTAAAAGTCAAAGGTGAAAGCGACAACAGCAAATCTGCTTCTTTTTTCACATCCTCGGTAAGTCCGTATGGTCCTCCGATAACAAAGACTATTTTTTTATCGATTTTACCCAAGTATTCCGCAAATTTAATTGAACTGAATAATTTTCCCTCTTCCGTCAAAAGAATATTAAACCCTTTTTCTTTTTCCAAAACTTTTTTAATTGCTTCTCCCTCTTTTTCTTTAGTGGAGTCGGCTAATTCGATAATTTCCACCTTGTTGCCGTTTCGAAGCCACTTAATATACTCATCGGCACGAGCTTGCATGAATTTATCTTTGAGTTTGCCGACGAAAACAAGTTTAATCAACATCGATAATTCCTCCGCCAAGCAAAATATCATTCTCGTAAATCACTCCCGCCTGCCCGGCTGTAACTGCTCGTAAAGGAGTAACCGGGGTAATCAAAAACTCATCTGCCCCGACTCTTTTTATTTTAGCATCAGTCGGTTTTGAGCGGTAACGAATTTGAATTTTTGCCTCAAACTCATCGGCGATATTATCGGCATGAAAATTCAAGTTTTTGATTTTAAACGAATCAGAAAGTAGTTTATTTGAATCAGTAACCAACTCAACTTCCGCCTTTTGGGCATCAATTTTCCGCACATAAGCAGGCACTCCCAATGCCACATTCAAGCCCTTTCGCTGACCGATTGTGTACTTATGAAAGCCGTCATGGCGTCCGACAACCTTGCCATCATAAGTAATTACGCCTCGGCGGCTTTTCAACTTAAAAAGTCGTCGCAACGTTTCAGGAAAAACTTCACCATCCACCGAAAAACAGGCATCTTGACTATCGGGTTTATCGGCAGTAATTAAATTATATTGGGCGGCAATTTTTCGCACCTCATCTTTGGTTAATTCCCCGATCGGAAACTGCAAATATGCCAGTTCTTCACGGCTTAAATTATAAAGGAAATAGGTTTGATCCTTGAGCAAATCATCGCCTCGCTGCAAGCGTTTGCAATTATCAATTTCCAAAATTTTCGCATAATGCCCGGTCATGATGTAATCAGCATCAACTTCTTTAGCAAATTCCAATAACTTGCCGAATTTAATTTCTTTGTTGCACAAGCAACAGGGATTCGGAGTTCTGCCAAGCATGTACTCATCGGCACAATAACGCAAAACTTTCTGCTCAAAATCCGCATATCCATCCAAATAAAAGTGCTTAATCTCAAGCATTTTTACCAGAGAATCAATCGCTTCCTCATCATTTTTAGACGCACAATGTTGAGCCGCAGAAAACTCCTCATCAGGGTGTTTAAGTCTCAATGTAACCCCGATGACTTCGCAAGCAGCCTCTTTTGCCAAAACCGCCGCGACCGAGGAATCAACTCCGCCCGACATGGCGACAATTACTTTACTTTTTTTGAGAATTTCCATAAAATAAATTTTTAATCAGTTAATGTTGTTGCAAATTAATTTATCATTTTTTTTCAAAATATCAAATTATTAACGCAAAATATCAAGGATTTTTTCAGCTAAAGTGATATTTACTGACGGTACTTTTCGATGAATTTCTTCAGGAGTTGATTTTTTCAATTCCGCTACCGAGCCGAAAGTTTTCAATAGTGCCTGCTTCTTGACTTTGCCTACTCCGCTGATCTCGTCCAAAATCGACAGTTCCAGCAGATTATGCCGTAATTCTTTGTGAAATGAAATAGCAAAACGGTGTGCCTCATCACGCAATGCTTGCAAAAGCCGCAGTCCGATATTGTGACGTGACAATACAATCGGTTCACTCCGACCGGGGATGAAAATCTCTTCCTCACGCTTCGCCAAACCGATAATCGGCAGCGGCGGAAAATTTATCGCTTTGAGCATATCAATTGCCGCATGAAGCTGACCTTTGCCGCCATCAACCATTACCAAGTCGGGATGCGGCAGATTTTCACGCAAAATTCGACCGAAATAACGATTGAAAACTTCCTGCATCATGGCGAAGTCATTACTCCCCTCCACCGTTTTTATCTTAAAACGTCGATAACTTTTCCGTTCAGGCTTGCCGTCTCGAAAAAACACCATACTCCCGACTGCCAAAGTCCCCATGATATTTGAAATATCAAATCCGACAATCGTTGACGGAATTTTCGGTAATCCGAGCGATTTGGCAAGTTCAGCACAGGGATCGCCCTCTAATGGTAAATTCGGTAAAATCACATTTTCAAACTGACGCTTTTTATCACCGAAAACGGCGAGCAAATTTTCTTTGATATCACGGTATCTGCCGGCTTTTTCAAATTGCAATTTTTGGGCGGCTTCGCTCATTTTTAGTTCAATATCGGCAATAATTTTATCCGTTTTGCCATTCAAAACCTCAAGCATATTATCCACATTTTTGCGATAATCCTCTTTAGAAATTTTGCCCATACAAGGGGCTGAACAATCCTTAACAATTCTTTTCAAACACCTTTTCATGGTATCAAGCGATGGATTCTCGTCCTTGCAGCTTCTTAACTTAAAGTAAGCAAGCAGAAATTCCATTGTCCCCTGCAAGGCACTTCCATGCGGAAACGGACCGAAATAGGTATTGTCGTCATTCCGTTTGAAGCGAGCTTTTTTGAGAGTGGGAAAATCCTCATTGAGGTTAATTTTCAGTAATGGATAACGCTTGTCATCACGCATAAGAATATTGTATTTCGGAGCATAATCTTTGATTAACCGCGACTCAAGGATAAGAGCTTCCTCCTCATTACGCACAGTCTCCACCGCCCAGTCATCAATACTTTTTATCAATGAACGGGTTTTGGCATCAGCTTTGGCGACTCTGGCTGCTTGAAAGTAGTTAGCAAGTCTTTTTCTTAAATTTTTCGCCTTACCGACATAAATAACCTTGCCGAATTTATCTCTGAAAACATAAACTCCCGGTTTCTGTGGCACTAAAGCAGGCAAATATTCTCTTTTCATAAACACCTTTAAGTTTTTGTATCCTGCTTTAAGATACCGCAAAAATGGAAATTTTCAAGACAAAACCAACAATTATGCTTGTTTTTTTATCTATTACCGGATTACCGGTACTCTAATCCCGCATTGCCCAAAGAATACCGCGGACAATAATCTCCAAAATTTCTGGAGTGTTTTGGAAATCTTTTGCTGTATGCCCCATTGCACAATAGAAAACTTTTCCTTCGCCATACTTACGTTTCCAAATTACTGGCATAACAGTTCCGTTAATCCAAGGTAAAATATCTCCATTGTAACGAGTTGTCGCCAATACTTCATTACTTGGGTCGACATGCATATAATATTGTTCGCTATGAATTTTTAATATCTTAAAATCTTGGACAATCGGATCTTCTGAAACAATTTCAACTTCGTAATCAATAATATTCCCAGGATGAGCAACCCATTGACCGCCGGTAATAAATTGATAAGATGTATCATTTCTGAAAGCATCACACATTCCGCCATGCCAACCAGCAATTCCGACTCCAGCTCTCACTGCTTTCTCAATCGCCTGCGATGCTCCAGAAATTAATTCACCCATTGTCCATACGGGGATGATTACACTATATTTGCTACTCAAATCAGGATCAAGCAAACACTCCTGACTATCAAAAATATCAACTTCTACGCCATTCGAACGTAATTTTTCTGCTACCATATCAGAAGTATTTACAGGGTCATGACCTGCCCAACCTCCACGAAAAATTAATGCTTTATTCATAGTTAACTCCTATTAAAACTTTTTATCTAAAACTTCAGGTCTGCTGCATGATGATTGAATATCAATACTCCTGCCACATTTGCCTGACTCAATAATACCACACATTACTTCCAGCACATGATAAGCAATTTTGCCATTGCAACGATGCTCGCGATTATTCTCAATTGCATCAATCATATCCGCCAATCCCAAAGCCCGACTATTCGTATTATAGGGCAAACTATCTTGTGCATCTGCCCAGTTTTTGGTTAAACCCTTTTTGAAAAATCTGATTTCACCACCAAAATTATTTGGATCAGGCACATGCAATGACCCCTCTGTGCCATAAAGTTCAATCTCGCGATAATTGCTATGCTTCTGAACATCAAAACTGCAAATCAAATTTACTACTGCTGAATTTTCAAACTCCAAAATTGCACTGACATGAGTATCTACTTCTACCGGGAAAGTCTTATTCTCATTCACGCCATACCCCTGACGCAAATTAGTTGCTCGATTATTAATTGCACAAACTCTTTTTACCTTGCCAAGCATATTAACCAATGCCGTAATATAGTATGGCCCCATATCAAAAAGCGGCCCGCCTCCTTGCAAATAATAAAATCCCGGTGACGGATGCCATGATTCATGTCCGGGACACATCATAAAAGCAACTCCACTCATAACCTTGCCAATAAGATTACTATCAATCATTTTTCGGCAAGTCTGATGTGCACTACCCAAAAAAGTATCCGGAGCACTCCCTACCCGTAATTTTTTTTCTTCTGCAAGTTTTATAACTTTAGCGGCAGATTCCATATCAATAGCAAATGGTTTTTCTGCATAGACATGTTTCGAAAATTGCAAAGCCGCTAAATCAATTTCTACATGCGATTGTGGCGTTGTTAAGTTAAGTACGATTTCAATTTCTTTGTCTGCAAGCAAATTATCTATCGATACAGCTTCGATTCCCCATTTTTCAGCACACTTTTGAGCTGCATCTTTTTTCAAATCTGCACACTTGATAATCTCAATGTTTCTGAACATAGTCGCAGCATTTTGCAAATAAATCTGACTAATATTGCCACAACCGACTAATCCTACTTTCATACATAACTCCTTTTTTCAAATATTTATCTCGATAAAACTTGACATTTTTATCATAATGATATATAATATACTGCAAACAACAAAAATAACAATGGACAAAAGGTTCAAAAATATGGACATAGCATTCAATCATTTAAACTACTACCGCAGAAAAATTCAATTGCTCCCCTCAATTTCCTGTATCGGCTTCTTAAAAAATAAAGAGTATCGGATAAAAAGAGTTTTTAATTCCTGCAATTTTTCCTTTATTTTAAGGGGAAGCGGAACATATCTTTTTAAAAATAAATATATAAAAGTTGAAGCTCCATGTATATTAATTCAAACCCCGGAAATCTATATGGATTATGGTCCAAATACAAGTTGGGATGAAATTTATTTTATCTATTTAAAAGAGGATTATAACATTTTACAAAAATCCGGATTATTACAAAGTGATCGTCCAATTTGGCAAATGAAAAATGCCAACAAAATTGTAGAAATCGGGTTAGAGCTGAAACAACTTCTTTCACAAACACAAATCGATGTAGATACTATAGATTTGCGTTGCTATGAGATGTTGTTAAAAAGTCATCAAGAAGATTTAAAAAATATTTTGAGTCAAACCCACATAACAGAAATTCGCAATAAAATCGCAGAATCAATAGGTGGTGAAATAAATATTTCACAACTGGCGACAAAATTTCACATGTCCAAATCTACCTTTAAAAGATATTGGCATAAATATCATGGTGAAGAAACTTTTATGGAATACCGCGATTCTCTGATAATCGCCCAAAGCAGTAAATTATTAATCGAATCCGATTTATCAGTTAAAGAAATTGCGAATAAATTGAATTTCAAAGATCCATTCTATTTTTCGCGTAAATTCCATAAACTTACCGGCACCACTCCGATTGAATACCGTAAAAAAAACCGCATATTCACCCTAAACACCAGAGAGTAACTGACGTCAATTTACCGGATGCTTCGTCGCTTTCGCTCCTCTGCATGACGTCAACTTAATTTTGCAACGGTGGCAGAAATAAACCCATTTTGACAGTCGGGTCGAAAAATTTTAGATACGCTTGCTCCCAAGTCTCCCAGGCATCTTAGGCTTCCCATAATCATCGCCACGACCAACGCCCATTTCGTCCTGTCAGCGGTAAGGAAGAGGGGGAATACAAAGGGGGAGAGTAGCTTGGAGCGATTTAGCGACAAGTGGCAATCTCCCCCGTTGTGTGGTAACTCGTGGCAAAAGATTTAAGTTGTCATTCCGCAAAAAAGCGGGAGGACAACTTGAAAATT
>JAFTJQ010000086.1 GCA_017456285.1 Lentisphaeria bacterium | reverse complement strand
TTAAGAATTATCCTCCTTCGCCAAAGGCTATGGAGGACAGGGGAATTATAAATTATTGTAGGTGTCGTGCTTGTGGCACGACTAATAAAATGCTGGATGCTTCGTCGCTTTCGCTCCTCTGCATGACGTTGAAAGAGTTTTGCTGCGGTGACAGAAATAATCCAAACTCGTCATTCAGAGCGTAGCGAAGAATCCGGAATTATAGGTGCGACCACCGCAGTCACGACCTTTCAACGGATTTTTTGAAAGCAGGTGTCGAGAGGCGAAAACTTTTTAACTTTTTGCAATTTTGCTAAAAATTGTGGGAAGTTGAAAAAGTTGTTGCCTTCGTCCATGAATATTGATAAAAAATTTTGAGATGTGAAAATTTAAAAATTTTCGCATCTCTTTTGGTCAAGGTCGCTGACCTTGCGTGGGGGTGTGGGGGCGGCGTTAGCCCCCACAAAAAAACAAAACTTCTACCAACGCACTCATGACCTGTCAGCGGACATGCCATGCGTCCATGTCTCCCCCCATCCAAATCTCCACGGATATTTCTCAATTTTACAGATTTTCTATAAAAATATCAATATATAAATAAAAAAAACTTGCATTAATCGCAAAAAATGCTAAATTACCTGTAAAGTATTTTTTTTATTACGGAATTAATTATTATGGAAAAAGAAACTATTACAGTAGGAATTATCGGTTGCGGATTTGTCGGCGGCGCTTTAAAGCGATGGCTCGATGAACACAATCCCAAGGTAAAAATCGTTATCTCCGACCCACCGAAAGGTTTTAATGACGACTTGAATGAAGCTGATGTGTTTTTCATTAGTTTACATGTTCCTACCGAGGAAGACGGTTCGCAGGATCTAAGTTTAATGGAGAGTATTATCAAAACTCTGCCAGACAAACCGATCTTTATCAGAACAACTATTCTCCCCGGTACCAGTGAGCAATTAAGTCGCAACACCAATCACCAAGTCTATTTCATGCCGGAATTTCTGACTGAAAGGACTGCCTACATTGACTTTTGCTCTCAACCGATGGTTTTCACTGCCGAGCAGGAGTTGCTGCAAAAAATCTTCGTGGGCAAAAAATTTATAGAAATGAGTTCGCTTGAGGCGGAAATCACTAAGTATGCCCACAATGTTTTCGGTGCATTGAAAGTTACTTACTTTAATGGCATTTATGAACTTTGCAACTCTATGGAGGCAAACTACCGAAAAGTTCAGCAGGGTTTGCTTTTAAGCGGTTACATCAATACTCCGCACAGTCAAGTCCCCGGTCCTGACGGCAAACTCGGATACGGCGGCAAATGCTTCCCGAAAGATGTAAATGCTTTCACTGAATTATTCAGAGAGAAGGAGTTGTCTTTGTACGATTTACTGAAAGTATTAAAACCGCTCAATATTCACTATCGGGGCGAAGATAAATAAAATTACAATCAACTATTAATAACAATAAAAGAAAGGATATGAAAATGAAAGAATTACAAGACAAAATTGCAGCCAGATTAAATGAATTAAGAGTTCACTTGCAAGCTGACGGCGGAGATTTGGAAATTATCCGCTTTGAGGGCAAAAAAGTATTTTTGTCTCTTCGCGGTGCTTGCGGAAGCTGCCCCCACGCAACCATGACTATCAAAAATGGTCTCGAACACATTTTGCGTGAAGAAATCGACCCCGAAATCGAAATTGAGAGAGTTTTATAATTCGATTATTCGCGGAGTTAAGAAAAATGCAACTTGCCTATGCAGATGAAGTTTATCAATTGGAGAATGAGGCTCGTTTGAGCCTCTCCGGCAATGACGACTCATTGATGACTTCAGCCTCCAAACAAGTTGCATTTTTTATTGAAAAACACCTTTCCGCCAGACCGTCTTTGCAGAATTTACCGCTGGTATTTTTCGCAGGTCGAGGTAATAACGGCGGTGATGCAATAGCTTCGGCGATGTTTTTTAGCAAAAAATTTCCGAATAAAAAAATTATTATCTATTCACTTACAAATCCCACTGAATTTAATGATGAAATCGGTCATTTTTATCGCCAACTCCCGAAACAAGTAGATTTTTTCTCCATAAACAATGCTGATGATATTAAAAATTTTCCGCAAAATGCCGTAATTATTGACGGACTGCTCGGTATCGGCTTCAAGGGCAGCTGCAAAGAAAATTTGCGGACAATTATTAATTTTATCAACGAAAAAGAATTTTTCACTATCGCTATTGATATTCCGTCGGGGCTTAATGCCAATGACGGTTCGGGCGAAACCATTATCCGAGCAGATATAACTCTAACTATCGGAGTACCGAAAATCGGGCTTTATGTCAATCACGGCGTTGAATATTCAGGAATTATCGAATTTCTGGATATTAATTTAAATTATAATGCAATCCCACAAAAAAAATACCAAACTTTTCTGCTTGATGATTGCAGAAAATTATTCAAAAGAAGAAAGTTTGATGATTACAAAAAAACTATGGGACAACTTTTAATTATCGCAGGTTCAAGGAGTTACCCCGGAGCGGCACTCTCTGCTTTGGAGGGGGCTTTGGCTGTTAATTGCGGCATGATATACTTTGCAATCAAAAAACGCCCATACGGAATCATCCCGAATGAAGCAATTATCCTTGACTGCGACAATGGCGATAATAGCGAAACTTTTACGCTTGCCGACTTGCCGAAACTTATGGAAACTGCCCGAAAAGTCGATACGATTTTAATCGGACCGGGGTTACAGACTAATAGTGATTTAAAGGAAATTTTAGCGAACTTGCTTTCGCTTGAAAAAAACTTTGTCATCGACGCAGATGCCATTAATTTAATTGCCCAATATCCTGAAATTTTGCAGAATAACAAGGCAAAAAATATTGTTTTAACTCCCCATGCAGGAGAAATGACAAGACTTGCAGAAACTTTCAATATCGCAGAAAATTGCAATCAAATCGATTTTGCAAAAAATGCGGCACTGAAATTAAATACCTATATTGTGCTTAAAGGAGCAAAAACCATTACTGCTTCTCCGAACGACAGTGAAGTTGCCAATATTTCCGGCGTCGGTTCTTACGCACTCGGTAAAGGCGGCAGCGGAGATATCCTCGCAGGAGTAATTGCTGCATTATCAACCAAACACAAAAACTTTTTCAATGCCGTAAATTGCGGAGTTTATCTCCACGGTGCGAGCGTAAATTACATTGAATCAATGTCAACTTTCAGGGTTTCGGAAATTCCGAAAAACATAAAAAAAACTATCGGAGAAATTTCTCCATTTTAACTATAAGGAACAGAAAATGAAAAAATTGACCGTTTTTACAACTATGATTAGTAGTGCACTTATCCTCTCCTGCGGTTGTGCAACGACTGATTTTAATGCAATAAGCCAAGCCGATGAGCAGCAAATAACTTTGCTGGAGTATCAAATTGCCAATACCTCTATCCAAAGAACTAAACTGGATTTAGCCTGCAAAATTTTGGATATTGATTATCAAAATAAAATTGCCAACAGTATTTTGCACCAATTAATCAAAGAGAATGAATATCGTACTGAAATTACTGACAAATTTCATCACATCGCTGAAAATAATTTAGATAATCAAAGTTCATATTCAATTGCAAAATATTTTTTAGCACAACAGCAACCCAAACCGCAATTAACTAAAATTAATGAATTGAGCAATAAATTTTTCTTGTACAATATAGAAAATGAAAAATTTGACAAAGTCTTTTTCTATAATTTCGGCGAAACTATTTACGGCTGCATTTATGACAATATTGAATTCGGCAACTTCGATTTTGCACTAAAGTCACTCGATGCAATAGAAAATATCTACACTGAATTGGAACGTGAACACCAGATTTATTTCGATTTAAATGCGACTTTATGCTACTTCAAATTAAGCAAATACGCCCCTGCCCCCAAATATTTCTGGAATAAAAACCTCAAAAAAACTTATCTCGAAAAAAGCAATTTCTACCTTGATAGAATTATCAATCAGCGTGAAGAATATTTGCGTAATGAATATGCCGATGTTTTGGTGCAAACTCTGGCTGCTATCGACCAATTTGAACTTGCACTTAATATGGCTGATGACTACAAAAATATTGAAGGGATCGAGGAAGAAGATAAAATGCTCCTGCGAATTGCCGCTATCGCCTACACAGAAAATCACCACAAAGTTTTGGAATTGCTAAAAACTTTGAAGCAGAGCAAATTCGATCAAATTTATTACTCTTTAATTGAAAATGCCAAAAAAGTTGGTGATTACGATTATGCAATCCAAATTGCCGAAGAAGCCTACCGCAAAAAACCAAATATTTTTAATGCAATTTTGCTTTACGACTCTCTAATCGGCAATAATGAGTTCGATAAAGCTGAAAAAATTTTAGCCGAAAATCAAAATAATTTGTTGATATTTTACAGTTTAAAAATGTCAAAAGAACTTAATACTCGCAAATTTACCGCAGATCTCCAAACTGCTTTGTCTGAAATAATCTCCGACAAAGACTTTTTCAGCAAAAAATGGCAGGAACCGGACACACAAGCTTTTGTCAATCAACTACTTAACTATTTGTCAATAGTTAAAAATCAAAAAATTCTTGCTCAAATTTACGCCAATATGCCGAACACTCCGAAATTTTACCTCAATAAGCACTTGCTTAATTCTTTGGGCTACACCATGGCTGAGTGCGACTTCAAACTCCTTGAGGCAGAGGCTTTTATCACTCATGCATACCTGCTTGATCCTAATGAAATTAATACTCTTGACAGTCTGGCATGGGTATCATATAAACTCGGAAAATTCGAGGAAGCAAAAAAACTCATAGATAAATTATTGCAAGCTCCTGATTTTCAAATACATGACAACTCTCCCGGTTGCATGTACCTGCATGCAGGAGATATTTATCGGGCAAATAATCTTGAAGTTGAAGCTGTCAAATTTTACGAAAAAGCGGCAAACTTCGAGGAGGATGCTTTTTTCCGTTATGATGATTTAAAAAAACGTTTCACAAAATAGCGGAAATTTATCAATTTTAACTTGAAAAAATCAAAAAAATGTGTATTGTAAAGTGATTTAATTAATATAATTTTTTTAGAGTGACAGAAAATGAAACAGGGTTTTGACAGCGAAAAATATTTGACAGAACAGGCAAATGCAATTTTGGCACGAGCCAAAGACTTCGGTGATAAATTATATTTGGAATTCGGAGGCAAACTACTTTTTGACTACCATGCGGCAAGAGTTCTCCCCGGATTCGATCCGAATATCAAAATTAAACTTCTTCACAAAATGAAAGACCAAATCGATATTGTCATTTGTATCTATGCAGGCGATATTGAACAGAAAAAAATGCGCGCAGACTTCGGTTTGACCTATGATGTCGATACCATGCGGACAATTGACGACCTCCGCTCATGGGGACTTGATGTGAAAGCCGTCGTCGTAACCCGTTATCAGCAACAGCCTTCGGTAAAAAGTTTTATCAATAAACTCGGACGACGTGGAATCAAAGTTCATACACACAAACCGATTTTAGGCTATCCGACCGAACTTGAAACCATTGTCAGCAAAGATGGTTACGGTGCAAATAGTTACATCGAAACCGATAAACCGATTGTAATTGTTACCGGTCCCGGTGCAAATTCAGGCAAAATGGCAACATGCCTATCTCAAGTCTATCACGATTACCAGAAAGGTGTCAAAGCAGGTTATGCTAAATTCGAAACCTTCCCGGTCTGGAGTTTGCCATTAAATCACGCCGTGAATATTGCATACGAAGCGGCAACTGCTGATTTGGGCGATGTCAATATGGTTGACCCGTTTTATCTGCAAGCCTACGGCAAAACCGTAGTTAATTACAATCGTGACATTGAAATTTTCCCGGTGGTACAGCGAATTTGCAGTCGAATCATGCCGCCGGAAAAACTCTATAAATCACCTACTGATATGGGAGTTAATCGCATTGGTTCAGCGATTACTGATGATGATGCCTGTCAGGAGGCGGCAATCCAAGAAATCATTCGCAGATACTTCCGGGCAATGTGTGATTATGCCAATGGCAATGGCAGCAAAGAAGCGGTTGACCGTATCAA
Organism: Lentisphaeria bacterium; assembly: GCA_017456285.1. Classification (GTDB taxonomy): domain Bacteria; phylum Verrucomicrobiota; class Lentisphaeria; order Victivallales; family Victivallaceae; genus RGIG5270. The sequence continues at coordinate 11,842 of JAFTJQ010000086.1, read as the reverse complement.
AATTCTTATGGATAATTTGAATGTAAGCGAACTTGATAGAGATGTCGTCGCCCCTGCTCGCAAGGCGGCAAAAGAAGCCGAAAAACAAAAAGACAAAGGTCGGGACAATGTATTCTGTGCAGCGGCACTTAAACTCCCTGACGGGAGAATTGTTACCGGCAAAAATTCGCCATTGCTCCATGCAGCAAGCTGCTGTATTTTGAATGCGATTAAGGTTTTGGCAAATCTGCCTGATGACTTGATGCTGCTCTCGCCTGAAGTTATCTCATCTCTGGCAGAGTTGAAGCAAAATATCTTCCATAATCGGGAAATTTCACTTGATTTGGGTGAAACTTTAACCGCCTTGACCGTCAGCATGCCGTCTAATCCTGCGGCACGATTGGCAATGCAGAAACTCTCAATGCTGGCAAATTGCGAAATGCACATAAGCCACATGCCGACTATCGGCGATGAAGCAGGTCTGCGTAAAATCGGAATCAATTTAACCAGTGAACCTTATTTCGCAAGTCATAATTTGCTGTTAGATTAATAATTTCTATTGAAAAAGTCATGCCGTCCGCAAAAAATCGGACGGCATTTTTTTAGTAATTACAAGTTTTTTATAATTAAATACGAATAAACACGGAGGATGTCTGCTTGGTCAGCAGATTCTCCATACTACTCCTGATTTATTCTTATCCCTTGAGCCAAAAATAAGAATTCGGCTGCATAATTAAGTGAATTTCTTTATCATTGACAGTTACTTGACAACCATGATTAAGCAAATATTCACTCTCTGATTTCAAGTTAAAGTTATTCGGCAAAGTTTTTTCCACTTTTTCCGGCGACGGATTGAAACCGCAAAGCACCTTTTGATTATCTCTGCTTCGCAAGAAAACATACGGGCATTCACTTTCAGAAGCAAAAACTTCATGGTACTCTCCCAAATTGCCCAATGCAGCATTGTTTTTCCTGATTTCAATAAGTTTACGGGTGAAGTTAAGCAGTGAATTTGCGTCATTTTCCTGATCTGCAACGTTATTTTCAGCCAAATTCGCTTTGTCGATCGGGAGGTAAAGTTTCTCCTCATCGGCACTTGAAAAACCACCGTTTCTCTCATTGCTCCACTGCATCGGTGTTCTGGAACCTGTTCTGACATATCCCCCCTCTTTAGACGGCAGATCATAAACATAATCCATACCTATTTCGTCTCCGTAGTAGAGGAACGGCACTCCGGGCGAAGCGAAAATAAAGGCAAAAACATTTTTTACATCATCAAAACTTCTGAATTGGCGAATACGTCCGCAATCGTGATTACCCGTCGGCATAGCGATTAAACCACGGTCGCAAGTACCAGCAATGACCTTCAAAAATTCATCATTCATAGTTTTTGAATTTCCGGAACAATTTTTATCGAAGAAACTCGGTGTATCCTTGGCGTGAACTGAACAAGGGAAACGCTTTTTCTCGTTTCTGAATAATGCAATATATCCCGGAGAGCCGAACTGGATTATAAAATCCACATCAAACCCGGCATTAATCGCCGCAATCGGGTCGCCCCATTCAGAAATTAAAACCGCTTCGGGATTGATTTTTTTAACCTCATCCCGGTAATATCCCCAGAGCTTCTGCATATCAGGGTAATTATTTTCGCCCTTAATCAAGCTCATTGCCATATCGACTCGGAAGCCATCGCAACCGTGATTAAGATAAAATTTCATCACATCAAGCATCATCTCACGCACCTTGACACAATCAGGATGCTCCGGACGATGTTCCCACTCGTATTCAGGATTGCTGAATCCATAATTCAATGCCGGCTGGCAATAGAAAAAATTTGTCATATAGTTGCCGTGACGCTCTGCAAAACCATTAATGTAGCGGTATTTAGGATTGGTTGCCCCCCAGTAATTACTCCAAACATAATAGTTGCTGTATTCATTCATCTCGTGCTTGCAGGATTCCTTGAAATACGGATGTTCAATTGAGGTATGACCTGCCACCAAGTCCAAAATAACTTTAAGCCCCTTTGCGTGTGCTTTATCAAAAAGTTCCCACAAGTCCTCGTTAGTGCCGTAACGCGGTGCAACCTTATAAAAATCACTGATGTCATAACCTGCATCCTGAAATGGAGATTCAAAACACGGATTCATCCAAATCGCATCACACCCTAATGATTTTATATAATCAAGTTTAGCAATAATCCCCTGCAAATCCCCGATTCCGTCTCCATTGGTATCGTAAAATGATTGTGGATAAATCTCATACACTACAGCATTGTCTAACCATTTGGGAGTCAACATAATACAACTTCCTTTTTTAATTAATTGTTTTGTAATAAAGTTTGTTTTTTTAATAATTTACTTTGACAAAACAGTAATGTCAAGCAAAAATTCAAATTTAATGCAAAAATCAGCAATGCAATTCAGCATAAAAAATCAATAATTGCATGCAATTTTGCTTTTTTACTTGACATTTATTTTTTATGTATTATATTAGTTCAAATTAGAAATATAACACAAGGAGGCTTGTATGATTCAAACTAAATTAATAAATTCTATGGAAAAAGTCATTGCAGATCGTGAATGGAAACCTGCCAGCGGAACTTACAATTCAGGAACTGCTCTCAAAGGTGAAGTTTTTTCATTTCAATTGGCTTTCGCTCAAATTGCTGAAACAGAAAAAAGTTTCGCCGTCTGGCATGTTAAATATGAATGCAGTAAAGAGATTGAAGATTATGTAACTCTCCGTCAAGTTGAAAATATGCCTGTCCGCTTCGGGGCTTGGCGATATGATGAAAATGTAATTACCAAACACGCAGGATTACTTCCTGACTTATTGGTCGATTGTGATGAAAATTCCAGAATTATCGTCGCACCGCACCAGTGGAGAGCTTTCTGGATTACAGTAAAATTGCCTGAAAATATCAAAGCAGGTAAATACACAATCTCTCTGACCATGTCACGCGAAATACAGAATGAAAAAACCGAACCCGAAGAACATACCGAAACTTTTACTCTCGAAGTCCTCGATGCAGTTCTCCCGCCGCAAACTATTGAAAGAACCGAGTGGTTCTATACTGACTGTATCGCTCAACAATATAATGTCGAAGTTTGGAGTGAAGAACATTGGTTCAGAATCGAACAATTTTTCCGCAATCAAGTTGAACATGGGTGTACCAGAGTGCTGACTCCGCTTTTCACTCCGCCGTTGGATACTGCAATCGGATATGAACGCTTGACCACCCAGTTAATCACAGTTAATGAAGTTGCTCCCGATAGTTACGAATTTGATTTTTCATTACTCGACCGCTGGATGAAATTGGGTTTGGAGTGCGGTTATCAAAAGTTTGAAATGGCACACCTTTTCTCTCAATGGGGTGCAAAGTTCGCTCCGAAAGTTATCGTTAACGGCGAGAAAAAATTCGGCTGGCACACTGAAGCAAACGGCGATGCTTACCGCAATTTCTTAAAAGCTTTCATTCCTGAATTGTTAAAATTCTTTGAAGCAAATAACTATCAGGACAAAGTGATTTTCCACATTTCCGACGAACCGCATTTGGAACATTTGGAGACCTACGGGCCGAGTGCGAAGTTGATTCAGGAACTTTTAGGCGGCAAATATATTTGCACCGATGCATTGTCAAATTTGGATTTTTACCGAGATGGTTTGTGCCAGCTTCCGATTCCTGTTCTTACCGAACTTGATGAATTCAAAGAAGCCGAAGTCGAGCCGTTGTGGGCTTACTACTGCTGTGCTCCGGAGAAAGAGACAACTAACCGTTTTATTTTCTATCCCGGTGCCAGAACTCGTGCTTTAGGCGTAATTCTCTACTCATACGGAGTGGTCGGTTTCCTCCATTGGGGTTACAACTTCTGGAATTCCAGAATGTCATTTAAGTCAATTAACCCCTATGTCTCAATCGATGCAAACGGCGAATTTCCTGCGGGCGATTCATTTTTGGTCTATCCGGGAGAGAAAGGGCCAGAAGATTCACTCCGCAATGAACTTCTGCGAGATGCTTTTCAGGATTACCGTGCTTTGAAATTACTTGAAAGCAAAACTTCCAGAGATGCTGTAATGCAGTTAATCAGAGATGTTTTCGGTTCAGACATTACCGTATTTAATTACCCCATGTCAACCGAGGGTATGGCAAACTTGCGTAATGCAGTTAATCGTGAAATCAAGGCTAATTTATAAAATTAAGCGAATAAAAATCTTTATTTCTTGCTAATTTTCCGACTTTTTATGCGATTTTTATAAAATTTTCAAAAAAAAGTCGGAAAATATTTGTTTTTGATGTGTAAAAAATTTAAACTTGTGCTATATTAATACGAGTATGTTTAACTATTTACACAAAAAGGAATTAATATGAATTATTATAGAACCAATACTTGCGGTGAATTACGCAAAAGTGATGTCGGCAAAGAGGTAATTCTTTCCGGTTGGGTACACAGTGTCCGTGACCACGGCGGTGTGATTTTTATTGACCTTCGTGATAACTACGGTTTGACCCAGATTGTTATCAATCCCGAAAGTGCCTGCTATCAGGCTTTGGATAACTGGCGTGTGGAAACTGTCATTCGCTTCACCGGCAAAGTCGTTGCCCGTGCAGAGGGTACAGTCAATCCCAAACTCACAACAGGTGAAATCGAAGTTGCAGCCGAAAATATGGAAATCCTCGGCGAAGCAGAAGTTATCCCCTTTCAGGTTGCTAAAGATGACCAGGCTCCCGAAGCAATGCGTCTTAAATATCGCTTCCTCGATTTGAGAAAAGAGAGACTTCACAAAAACATTATTTTGCGTTCTCAAGTCATTGCTGAAATGCGTAAATACATGACCTCAATCGGTTTCAATGAATTTCAAACTCCGATTTTGACTGCCAGCAGTCCGGAGGGTGCCAGAGATTATCTCGTACCCAGCCGTCTGCACCCGGGTCAATTCTACGCTTTGCCGCAGGCTCCGCAGCAATTCAAACAATTATTAATGGTTGCAGGATTTGACCGTTACTTCCAGATTGCACCTTGTTTCCGTGACGAGGATGCCCGTGCCGACCGCAGTCCCGGAGAATTTTATCAGTTGGATATTGAGATGAGTTTCATTGAACAGGATGAACTTTTCACCGTAATTGAAGGACTTTTCCACCACATTTTCGGTAAATTCTCAACCAAGAAATTTACTGAAGGTGCTTTCCCGAGAATTCCGTATTTGGAAGCAATGCGTCGCTTCGGTTCAGATAAACCCGACTTGCGTAACCCCTTGGAAATGATCGATGTAACCGAGAATTTCCGTGGTTGTGACTTCAAAGCATTTGCTTCAACTGTCGATAATGGCGGTGTGGTTCGTGCGATCAAAGCTCCGCAGGTTGCAACTAAACCTCGCAAATTCTTTGACGACATGATTGCTTTTGCACAGGAAAACGGTGCTAAAGGTATGGCTTATATCATCTGGACTGCCGAGGGAGAAAAAAGTCCGATCGTTAAATTCCTCAATCCTGAAATCCTCGCTTCACTCAAAGCAGCAGGCGACATCCAGGAGGGTGATGCACTCTTCTTCCTTGCCGACAATGAGAAATTGGTTCAGAAAGTCGGCGGAGCGGTTATCACTCAACTCGGAAAAGTTCTGGAACTTATCAACAATGATGAATTCAAATTCTGCTGGATTGTTGACTTCCCGATGTTTGAACTTGATGAAGAGACCAATCAAGTTTGCTTCAGTCACAACCCATTCTCTATGCCGCAGGGCGGTATGGATGCGTTGCTCAACAAAGATCCTTTGGAAATTCTTGCATACCAGTACGACATTGTTTGTAACGGTATTGAATTATCTTCAGGGGCTATCCGTAACCACATGCCGAGCGTTATGTACAAGGCTTTTGAAATCGCAGGTTACGACCGCAGCGTAGTTGATGATAAATTCGGCGGCATGATCAATGCATTCAAACTCGGTGCGCCTCCGCACGGCGGTATTGCTCCGGGAGTTGACCGTACTGTCATGTTGCTTGCAGATGAACCGAATATCCGTGAAGTTATCGCGTTCCCGTTCAACCAGCAGGCTCAGGACTTGATGATGAATGCTCCTGCTCCGGTTTCTTTGAAGCAGTTGCGTGAACTTCACTTGCAAGTTGTCATGCCCAAAAAACCGAATCAGAACGAAAATTCTGAAAAATAATCAGTAATTTGCTGGCTGGATATTTATTGCTTTTTCAAAGAAAGAATAAGTATTCAGCCTTTTTAATTTTGTAATCAGCGAGGTAATTTAACGATGGGGAAAAAAGACAAAAAAACTAAAAAAGAGATTTTTTTCCGTCGTTATCTCTTTTTTTTAGCAATAGTTGCACTTTTTATTCTGCTGTTTCCTTTTGCAGGTGACATACGGGAATATTTAGTTGATGACAGTCAATTTGCTGAACTTATTGAATTTCACAGTAAACGGAACGGATTGGATGCAGAACTCGTGCGAGCTGTGATTTTTGAAGAGAGTAAATTCAAGGTAAAAACTCGTGGCAAAGCAGGAGAAATCGGGCTTATGCAGATTCTGCCGAAAGCCTCGGTAGTCGATTGGGCAAAAGCACACAAATGCAATGTCCCGTCGAATTATGAGCTTTTTGACCCCGATTTGAATATTGAAATCGGCACTTGGTATCTCAAAAAAGTCATGTCGCGATACAGCAAATCTGATGAAAAAATTGAACTCGCCCTCTGTGCTTACAATGCCGGATACAAAAATGCCGATAAATATCGGAAATTGAGCAATCAAAATAAAAAAAGTGTGGTGGATAATATCGATATTGCTTCGACTAAAAATTATGTTCGAAAAATTATGAAGCGGTATCACAGGTATAAACAAAATACCGCAAACGCGAAAAAAGGTAGTAAGTAATATGAAAAGAAAAATCGAATTTGCAACAATTGTGGAAGCAGTCAAAAAATGTTGTATCGAAGGAACAAAGGTGCTTCCGCAAGATGTTTATTTGAAGTTAGAAGAAGCAGAGAAAAATGAGACAAATTCTTTGGCAAAAGATTTTTTACGTCAATGTATCTTAAATGCCGATATTGCCCGAAATGAAGCCATGCCGATTTGTCAGGATACAGGTTTTGCTGTTTACTTCATAGAAATCGGTCAGGATGTAGAGATTATCGGCGGCACTCTGACTGAAGCAATCAATGAGGGAACCCGTCAGGGCTACAAAGAGGGTTATCTGCGTAAATCAATTGTTACCGATCCACTTTTTGAACGCAAAAATACTCGAGATAATACCCCTGCCGTAATTCACTATGACTTAATAGCAGGTGATAAGCTCAAAATTACTTTTGCCCCCAAAGGCGGCGGTTCAGAGAATATGAGCGGTGTCAAAATGCTTAAACCCTCTGACGGTCGAGCAGGTGTAGTCGATTTTGTGGTAAATACCGTAGTAAATGCTTCAGGCAACCCCTGCCCTCCGACGATTGTCGGTGTCGGTATCGGCGGAACTTTTGAAAAATGTGCATTCCTTGCCAAAAAAGCACTTCTTCGCAAAGTCGGAGAGAAAAATCCGAACCCGTTGTACGCCGAATTAGAAGAAGAAATTTTGAATAAAATCAATCAATCTCAAGTCGGCCCGCAAGGTCTCGGCGGAGATACAACCGCTCTGGCAGTACATATTGAGTATTATCCATGCCATATTGCCAGCATGCCTTTAGCTGTTAACCTAAATTGCCATGCGGCAAGACATTACGAAGTGGAGTTATAAACTATGGAAACGAAAATTATTAAATTAACTACTCCTTTGACCGCCGACAAAGTTCAATCGCTTAAAGCAGGCGACAGAGTTGCTATTTCAGGAGTTATTTATACCGGACGTGATGCCGCCCACAAGCGATTAGTAACTGCTCTGGATGAAAATCGTGAACTTCCCTGCAACTTGCAGGATGCAATTATCTATTTCGTCGGCCCCTGCCCGGCTAAACCCAATACCCCTATCGGCAGTGCCGGTCCGACAACCAGCGGCAGAATGGATGCTTATTCACCACGATTAATTCGTGACTGCCAACTTCGCGGCATGATCGGCAAAGGCAATCGCTCTCAAGCGGTCGTTGATGCAATGACTCAATACGGTTGTGTCTATTTCGCCGCAACCGGAGGAGCAGGTGCTTTAATTGCCAAATCAATTAAAAAAGCAGAAATTATTGCCTATGAGGATTTAGGGGCAGAAGCGATTTACCGCCTCGAAGTCGAGGATTTCCCTGCTGTAGTCGCAATTGATAGTTCAGGAAAAAGTTTATACAAATAAAATTGGCAAAAAAGGTGAGAATTATGAAAAAAATTTTTTTATTGCTCTTAACTTTATTAGTAACTGCAATTAATGCTTTTGCTTCCGATAAGGAACTATCGGCTGCTCAATTTCTCTATATTCTGCGTGACGGAATCGCCCGCAATCACGGCAGCAGTTATGCGATACTTGACGGCTACATGGAGCATATCCGACGTGGGGCAGATGAGCCGATTGAGTACCCCTTATTCATGGGAATCATCATCACCCCTGAACGCATTATGACCCAGATTATCGTCAATGAGGACGAGGGTTATTTCGTAAGCCAAACCAAAGAAAACAACCTCATCCCCATGCATAAAAATTTACCGTCAGGGAGTTCAAAATTAGAACAAAGCGGCCTTGACCCTGCCGATTTATCAATGAATTTCATCTATTACGACTTAGTTGAGGAACTGCCGAAAGCCAAAGTCAAAATGCTCGATTGCCGTGTGTTTTTATTGAAAAATCCGAAAAAAAATGAGTTGGTAAAAATTTATGTGGCAGAAAAATTCTTCTTTACCCTCAAAGCAGAATTTTTTAATGAATTAACTGATTATCAGGCGAATAAAGCAACTCGAACCATTGAAATAAGTTCTTTCAAAAAGCAAAATGAACTCTATTATGTCGAGGAGTTCAATATTTACGGTCCCGGCTGGCGTACCATAGTCTCATTTGAGGAGGCAGAGGTAAATACTTATGATCCGACAAAAAATAAACTTATTTTCCGTCAATTGAAAAAATAGAATTTATGAAACTTTTTTTTACAATTTTCACCATCACATTTTTGGCAATAATTGAAATTATGTTCGGTAATTTCGGTATATTTTTCCCAATTTTAAGTTTGGGAATAATTTACTTTGCCCAAACCAACAGTCGATTATTTATGCTGATTGCGGCATTGATTACGGGAATAGTTATTGATATTTATCTCTATCACCGGGCAATACCGATAAATTTATTCATTTTTGTGCTGTTGATTTTTTTACAAAAACCATATAAACACTTGATTGACAAGGGATTAGCGATAAATTCGCTAATCGGTGGTATAATTTTCACCATTATCTATCTAATTAATTGCGGGATAAGCTTTTACAATAATTGGGACTTAATAAGTAATCTATTTTTGTTCTTTTCAACTATAATTTTTAATTTTTGCCTTGGAACAGTCGCCATGATGATACTATTAATCACCTTGGAGAGTATTGCTGAAAAACTTAAATTACCGCTTTTCCTGCAATCAGGGCATCGAGCAATCCATCGATCTTTTTTCTATTCACGGAGTAAATAATTTATGGATCAACTCACTAATTCCAAACAGAAAATCAGAATTTTAGTTATCATAGGCATAGCAATTGTGCTGACTATGATTATCGGGGGCAGACTCTATTCTCTGCAAATTTCCCAGCAGAGTAAGTACCGTGACAAAATTGTTAAACAGTCAATCCGCAAAATCCGTATCCCCGGACAACGCGGCAAAATTTTCGCATCTGATTTGCAAATTTTAGCCGATACCAAACCGGAAGTAAATCTGTTACTCTACGTCAATGAAATAAAATTAGGCTCAAGAAATAAAAATATTAACCATATTTCAATGCTGCTTAATGAAATGGCTTTTTTGCTGAATAGAGAAAATAATATCACTGAAAAAGATGTTCGCCGTCACTTAATTCAAACTCCGGGACTGCCGATGGTGGCATTCAAAAATTTGAACTCGCGGGAACTGGTGATTGCCTATGAAAAAACCGCAAATCAGGAAGCGTGGGCGTTGGAAGTGGATTCATTCCGCAGTTATCCCGGCAAAGAAACAGCATCGCACATTATCGGTTATGTCGGCAAGGAAGATGCCTCAAAAGCCGAAGACAAAAAAGAATACTCCTACTATATCAGCGATATGATCGGACGTGAGGGCTTGGAAAAAAGTTTCGATACCCTCGCCCCAAAAAACAATCCTAACAAAATTCGCGGACTTCGAGGCGAAGCAGGTTACTCAATCGTACAGGTGGATAATTTAGGTTATGTCCGAAAAAACATCATCCACGAAGTCGCCCCCATTAACGGTAATCACATCGTGCTGACTATCGATATGAAAGCACAAAATATTGCTGAAAAACTGCTGCAAAATCAAAACGGCGGTTTAATTTTGCTCAATGCTGAAAATGGTGATATTTTAGCAAGTGTATCTCGCCCGAGCTATAATCTGGATTATTTCTCACCGAGGGTGAATGGTGAATATTACCGCTTGCTCCGCCAAAATCGACAAGCGCCTTTGCTTAACAAGGTAACCAACGGACTCTTTTCGCCGGGGTCAATTTTGAAGCCTTTGGTCGGGTTGGCAATTTTGGAGAGCGGAGTTGATCCCGAATCCACCATAACTTGTGACGGCTCAACCAAAATCGGTAATGCGAAAATTAATTGTGCCGCACACCGTTACGGTGGACACGGCAAGGTAAATTTATATCAGGCACTTGAGAGGTCATGCAATGATTACTTCATCGAACACGGTCTGAAACTCGGCAGAGAAAAACTTTACAACATGTTCAAAAGCGCTAACTTGGGACAGCCGACTCGTCTGGAAATTCCTACAGCCAAAGGAATTTTGCCTACTGAAGAGTATAAAAAAAGAGTTTTCGGCGGTCGCTGGACAGAGTTTGACACAGGTTTAATCTCAATCGGTCAGGGAATTATCACGATTTCGCCATTGCAAGCGGCATTGTACGCAGCAGCATTTGCCAACGGCGGAAAAATTTATCAGCCGCATTTGGTCAATCGGGTACTTGACCATAACGGCAATATTTTACAGGAGCGTAAAGTCGAAGTTTTGTCAGAACTTGCCTGCTCAAGTCAAAATTTGGAAGCCGTCAAAAACGGCATGTTTGACGTCGTAAATGCCCCCAGAGGTTCAGGCAGACAAGCCAAAGTAAAAGAACTTGAGATTTTCGGAAAAACCGGAACCGCAGAAATCGGCAGCAGAGAAAACCGCCGTCAAAATACTTGGTTTATTGCCTTTTTGACCTACGAGGGTAGAAGTTACGCATTAGCAATCATCATCGAAGACGGTATATCAGGAGGTTCAAGTTGTGCCCCGCTCGTAGCAGAATTTTTCCGCCAATATCTCCTTGACAAAAAAAACTGAAGCGAAATAAACTACTTTATCGCTATTAACTAATTTTTTATCAAAAATTGCACTACCATTTAAATTGAACAAACAGGACAAACTCGCTCGCAGCTTTCGCTCCTCTGCATGCCGCCAACTTGATTTTGCAACGGCGGCAGAAATAAACCCATTTTGACGGTCGGGTCGGAAAATTTTAGATACGCTTGCTCCCAGATCTCCCAGGCATCTTAGGCTTCCCATAATCATCGCCGCGACCAACGCCCATTTCGTCCTGTCAACGGCAAGGAAGAGGGGGAATACAAAGGGGGAGAGTAGCTTGGAGTAATTTAGACAAGTGGCAATCTCCCCCGTTGTGTGGCAACTCGTGGCAAAAGATTTGAGGTGTCATTCCGCAAAAAAGCGGGAGGACAACTCGAAAATTTTGCCACATTGAAGCAATCACCAAACCGCCATAT
>JAFTJQ010000085.1 GCA_017456285.1 Lentisphaeria bacterium | reverse complement strand
CCCTTAATTGCGACGTTTCCGATAACTGAATCAGCAGTAATTGTATCAGCAACTGCACCGTCAACGATTAAGTTAGCAACTTCACTGCCTTCAGCGAATTTGACAGTATTGACGCCGTCAAGAGTAATGTCCTTCTTGCCGCTGACTTTACCGTCCAAGCTGCTGTCAGTCAAAGTAATGTTTCCTGCGAGCTTGAGGTCAGCAGTAATATCGCTGTCAACCAAGTTTGCATCTTTAGCAACATTGATAGCATTTCCGCTGACAACTGCATTGATAGTTGCCTCACCATTGACATTGAAGTTACCGTTATTTACAACAGTTGCTCTGTCATCAGCGTTGAAAGTACCGCCATTGACATTGAGAGTACCATCAGTATCAATTACCAATGAATTTTCTGCACCCTCAGCGCCGACAGTGGTCAAGTTGAATACACCGCCCTTATTGACATTAACGACTGCGACGCCGTTTTCATTAGCATAAGAGGTATATCCGATCTTGTTGTCACCGCAGCCGGAGTTATTGCTTACATTCAAGGTACCGTCAACATTAGTAGTGCCGTATGAAGCGAAAAGCCCGTCACCGCCGAAGCTGTCAGTCTTGTTGTAGAAACCGATTACATTAACCTCTGCACCGGCAGCAATATTCATTGAGCTGCTTGCTTTGACATAGAGATTTGCCATATTAGCAGTAACACCGTCAGCAATAGTCAAAGAATCACTTCCGAGTTTTCTTTCTGCAAGTTTAGCACCGACAGAGAGCAATGCGGTATCAAAACTATCCTTGATAACAGTTTTGCCGTAAACCTCGATATTACCTGTAACTGCTTCATCATCGAGTTTGGTGACACCGGTCAAAGTACCGTTGAAACCGTCGAGAGTCAAAGTAGCATTGTTATCGAAGTCCTCGGTACTCAAACTTGCATCACCTTTAAGAGTGATATCGCTATTATTTACCACGCTGCCAGCACTGAAATCAGAAGAATCAATAGAGATTGAACCGTCGTTGATAAGTTCACGATCGCCGAAATCAACTGTACTTGCGTTGCTTGCATTGATAACACCCTTATTATCAACAGTCAAGCCGAGAGTTTCATTTACAGTATTAGTTCCACCGTTTGTGAAGTCAGGCGCTTCAGTAAATTCGAAAGTACCGTTATTCAAGGTCAAAGTATTGCTTACACCATTACGGAAAATGATTGAATTAGCAGTAATCTTACCACCATTCTGAACGAGGACTGAAGATTCTTTTACATCAACCCAACCATTAGATTTGTAACCGCCGCCGAAAGCGAAAGACGGACCATCAATGGTCAAAGTACCGCCGTCAACATCAAGTTCGCCGGTAGTATTCGGATTGTCATTACCTGCCAACTTAATATTCTGGTAAGCACCGTCTTCATAGGTATCAATAATGGTCATATCACCTTTGACAGTCAACTTGCCGTAAGTATTCTGGAATCCTGCGTCATCAACGATGAATTCACCGTTTTCTGCGACGAGAGTTTCAGCTTTCAAGTAAACATTAGCACCTGTAATTGTGAGTTTACCTGCGACATTTACCTTATCACCTGCATTGGTATTGAATCCGCCTGAATAAGTACCGTCATCGAACTGTTTAGTATTGAAAGTAACATCAGCACCCTCATTAATATTGATAGCAGTATTAATACTGTTACCGTCTTTATCAGCGATATTAGCATTTACAGCTGAATTGATAACAACTTTACCGTCGAAATTGATTTCTTCGCCGATAATATCAACACATCCGGCAGGCGCCTCAGCATTGCCGATGACTGAACCGTCTTTGATTGTTGCATTTTCAAGAGTAATTCTGCCTTCCAAATCGCCGATATTCAAGTTAACATCATTAGTTGCGGTGAATGTACCGTTATTGGTCAATTTACCTGCATTGAAATCAGCACCGTCAACAGTAACTTTGCCGTCATTGACAACACTGCCTGTCGCGGTAAATTCAGCATTGTTTTCAACAATCAAAGTACCAGTTGAGTGAATATTTGCATCAACAGTAGCACCTGTATCAATCATGACAGAAGCATTTTCGCCTGAAACGGTCAACTTATTAGCATTTGAAGCATAACTGTTGTGACCGATAAGCAATGCAGTACCGGGGTTGCCGGTAGTTACGAGTTCAATTTTGCCATAGTTTACAACATCGCCGTAAACTGCCATTTTTGACTCTTTCTGTGCATCACTGCTTACAACAGAATCTGCAGCGATAACGCTCTTGCCGCCGATGAACTGAATTGCCGCACTTGAAGTGATATTGGCATCAGTAATATTGAATACGACATCGTCAGCACCCTGGAAGCGGATAACTCCGTTTGTCTTCCAGCCGAGGTTCTGACCATTTTCCCACAAGAATCCTTCTGTGCCGGTTGTCTGGTAAGAACCGCTGATTGTGTAAGTACCTGCTTCGCTTTTACTGAAATACAAGTTACCCTTTTCAGCGACTACGAGACCGTCAGTAGTTACAGCAGTTACACCATCTTTCAACAATTCTACCCAGTTACCTGCTGTCGGGGTGTAAGTACCGCCTGCAATATTCAAAGTTGCGACATCAGCATTTACGGTGAAGTTTTCGAGATTATCGAAAGCATTGATGCCATAGACTTTGCCGTCTTCGACCACTGCACCGAAAGTATAACCTTTGTCAGCCCAAGCGGAGTTGACATAGATTACATCTTTTGCAACATTGTAAACGATGAGGTCACCTGTAACTTTATCGATATAAGTCATAACACCATTTGCGGCGTCTGCTTCATCAACGACGACGTTGCCGAATGATTCAGTACCCTCTTCAGCATCGATAAGGACTTTTGAACCCACCCAACCGTCAGTAACATTGATAGAGATGATACCGTCAGTAGTTGCGAAAGCACCGTCAAGCACGATTGAACTCTTTTCATCAAGAGTAATTGTACCATTATTGGTCAAAATACCGCTGACATTAATAGTTGCGTTATTAGTAAGATTAAGAACACCATCTGCCTCAACCAAGAACGCATCGCCTTTGGTTGTATCAGCTTGTGAAACAGTAACATTACCGCCATTGACATTCAATACACCGCCGGAGTAAACGATAGCACGATGTCTATCAACAACAATGCTTCCGGTAGTACCGACATTAATTACACCGCCCTCCATAGCCCGCAAGCAAGCTTGTCTCGGATCAGAGTGGGTTAATCTGACAGTACCGTCAACATTGATCACACCGCCATTAAATGCCTTGAAGAAGCGAGCGAAAACATAACCGCCCTCCTTAATATTGAGTACACCTGCTTTATCAGTTTCACCCAATTCAACGTTGCCGTTTTCGACAGCGATTTGACTTGTGTACAACTTACCGCCGTTCTCAACAGTAACAACTGCATTTGCATCCACATTGAGACTCAATCCGCTGTTTTCCTCGTCCGCTTCACCATCCATACCGATAACAGTACCTTTGATAACCATATTACCGCCTTTTGCGGCATCTTCGACACTGCCGATATTCAATGACGGATAATTATCATCGCCGAAAGCAAGTTGTTTAACAACCAACTTTGTTCCGCTTTCAACAGTCAAAGTTGAACCGTTTGTTCCTTTGACCATGCCATTAATGGTTGATTCTTCACCCTTAATCGCACTATCACCGACAACCAAAACATTACCGCTGCCGAGAGTTGAATCGGTCAATGAACCATTTAATCTGATTGAATTTCCGCTTACGCTGTCAATATCGAGGTGAGACTCACCGCTGACATTGAAGTTACCGTTATTAGTTACGGCATTACCGAGGAAATTACCATTATTGACACTCAAAGTACCATCCTCACCGATAAGTGTGGTATGGCGAGCATCCAAAGTAGCATTATCAACTTCGATAATACCATTCTTTGAAATTTGAACAGTTTCCAGCAAGCTTGTGCTATCCAAATATGAAACGTAATTTGCACCGTTCTTGATGACCAATTTACCGGGGATTTCGCTGCCGTTATCAGGTGAAACATTGGTAAATTGAACCAGAGTATTAACTCCGTCGAAAGTTGCTACACCATTGACGATGAAACGACCGGTATAGAAGCTATGGTCAACTCCGATGTATTTCTGCATTTCTTCAGCATTGCCGGTAACATTCAAGATACCGTCATTAGATACATGCAAGTAACCGAAATTAGCATTTGACTTGTCGATATTCAAAGTGTAACGAGCAGCAGTCATTGCCGCAGTCTTGCTTGCATCATCTTCGAACCAACCGGTACCGACCCAGCCACTGTAATCGACATCAGGACCGCCGATGAATGAGCCATTAGTGACATTGACAACAACGTCAGCAACATTTTCTCTCTCATCTTTGAGCTGATAACCGCCGACACCTACCTGGAAAGCATTACCCTGAATGGTTGCACCGTCAAGAGTGCTTGTACCATTGGTGAAGCGGACATTAGCACCTTGGATATTGGTATCAGCATCCAAAGAAGCATTATTCATATAGATCCAGCCTTTACCTGAAACGGTGGTATTAATATCACTTGCACCGCTTACATTGATAGAGCCGTCATTGATTACGCTATCTGCACTCAAAGTTGAATTTTCAATACTGACTGTACCGTTGTTGGTAACAGAACCTGCCTTGAAGACAGAATCAGTCATATTGATTGTACCATTCTCATAAATTGCTACTTTATCGCAATTATCAGCTTTGACAGAGAAATCAACTTCTGAATTGGTGATATTCAGGACACCTGCTTTATTATCACCACCGACTTGGAGACCGCCGCCATTGCCATTCAATGAGAGGTTGCGAACGATTGAATCAGTAACATCCATGGTTGCGACTTCACCGACACGGTAATCTTCCGCAGAAGTTGAACCCCATCCGGATTCATTTGAGTCGCTGCCATTCTTAATTGCACCATCGCCGATACCCATACCTCCGCAGAGATAAATTACACTGTTGTCAATATCAGCGTAACCGCGATCTGATACAGAGAAGAATCCGGTAAAGACGGTTGAATCATTAATATCGAAGAAGCCGACAGTACCGATATGCTGTCCGTCATAACCAAATCCGCTTGCCAAGGTGTATTCACCTTTTTCAATAGCAGCTTTGATATCTTCCGCACTTCTCGGCAATTCCAAAGCGTTATCATATTTGCTCAAATTGATACCGTAGATAGAATTTGAAATGGTTACAGAGCAATCATAGAAAGTTGCCCAACCGCCGCCGTATCCGGCATAAGTAGTTTGAGCGATAACAGAGTCAACGATTTCGATAGAATTTTTCTGATAAACACCGGTGCCATCTTTACCGCCTCTCAATTTACCCAAAGTAACGAAAGCACCGTCAAATTTGAGTTTAACATCTTTGCCATTAACCAAAATCGGAGTAAATTTAGAACCGTTACCGCCGGTAACGACATACTCGCCTGCACTGGTCAAAGCAAATTCAGAATTTTGACTTGCATCGCCCATATTGTCAACATTGAGAATGACGAATTTTTTGCCCTCTTCATCAGCGGCAATTGAGTTCGCCTTGGTAAGAGCGTCAGTTGTATTAGCGAAAGCATTAACACCTTTGACCAAATTGGTTGCAATTTCGGTCTGATCAGCAACGTTTGCCCATTCAGAGTTGACAAAGAGAGTATTGGTATCAACCTTGTAAATTACGAGGTCGCCCTCTTCATTCTTGGTAGTAATGACATCTTCACCGCCGACCAAAGTAATTTCACCGTACGTTGCACCGTCAACGACATCAACAATTGTCTTTGTACCGCTGAAGCTGTCAGAAACATTGATTGTGATTGTACCGCCATGATAGAAAGTATCAACCTTAACAGATACAGTTTCATCGAGAACCAAGTTAGCATCTGAACTGTCGGCAACGATTTCAAATGTCGCATCATTAATCTGAGTTCCGTCAGCCTTAAATGCTTTGTATGAAGCACCCTTGACAACTGCAACTTCAACCGCATCTTCAATCTTATCTTTTGCTATTCCGTTAATGAAAGCAGTAGTTCTGCCGATTTCATTACCTGCTTCATCATAAGCAACGAAGGTAATATTTTCCGGCTCATCGCTGCCGTCATAGAATGCAACTTTCGCAGATACAGTAGAGTAACTGCCTGCATTCAATTCTGCACCATTTGCGAGGGTGATAGTTCCTCTATTGATTACATTAGTTGCATTCAATTCAGCGTTTTCGCCGTCGAAAGTTGCTGAACCGTCATTTACCAAAGCTGCATTCAAATTCAATTCAGAATTATCAAATTCGAAAGTACCGGCATTGTAGTTGTTGCTTTCTTTACCGATAACTACAACATTTGAATCTTTTGCCTTGAAAGTTGAATCCTTGTCAGCGAAGTTGATTGCACCGCGATAAGCAGGATTATTTTCAGCATCAGCATAAGATTTATCAGTTTCAACTGCACCGACTTTCAAAACGGTATTATCCAAGTTGAAGTTGTAGTTACCGTTGTATTCACCTGAATCCTTGAAATCAAAGGTTTCTTCTGCTTCAACAACAGCATTAGTCCAGTTGAAGTTATAAGTACCGACACGCTGGTCTTTGTATTCATCCTTCGCATTAGCGACACTCTGCTCATTTGCACCGAGTCTTACATAAGCATCATTAACGTTGAAAGTAGTAACATCATCAGCACGATTGCCCTGGAATAACATACCCTTTTGAGCATCCAAAGAGTAATCATCTGGTGTCAAAGTTCCTGCCTCATAAGCAGCCTTTGCATCTTCCAAGTTACCGTAAACACTCAATTTATCACCGAAGCCGAGATTAAACTTCGCAGATTCAGTAGTTACGGAAGCACCCTTTTCGATGATCATTTCAGTATTATTTACAGCTTCATTGTTATCAATATAACTTGCTTCAAAGTCCTGAATTGTGCCGAAAGTATTATCGCCGCGGAAAGTAACTTTACCGACTGCATCGACATAACCGCCGACATTAGAATCTTTGATAATCGCACCGTCAAGCAACTGAATTGCTTTGCCCCAAACAAACCCGCCGTTATTATACTTGTCAATATTGAGGGTTGATTCGCCTGAAACATTAACTGTACCGTTATTGGTAAAAGTACCTGCGACATTCAAGTTACCGCCATCAACGGTGATTGAACCTGCGTTAGAGACTTGAGCCGCAGTTACATCGCCATAAATATTGATTGCAGATTCAGCATTATTCATCTCAATACCATATTTTTCAGCAGTTAATGAACCGCCGTCATAGATATTCCAAGTGAATTTGCCGCCCTTGTTGCCATCAGAAAGTTTGAATGAAGTTTTAGCCTCGCCGTAAACTTCAACTGTTGAATTTCCACTTGCTTTGCCAATATCAACATAGTTTACATCCAAAACACCGCCCTTATTAATGGTAACAGTATCATCTGCTCCATTCAAAATAAAACCGCCGTCACTTGTTTTCTTAGCACTCAATTTACCGCTTACTTCAATGTTTCCGCCGTTGAAATAAATAGACAGAGCATCAGCGACTGCACCCTTTTCAACTTTAACTGTACCGCTGTCGTAAGTAGCGAAAGTAGTTGCAACATCGACATCAGCACCCTCTGCAAAGACAACATCATCATTTGAATAAACATAAAAGCCATTCATATCGAAATCGCCCTTGCCGAAAGTCATATCAGCACCGCTGAGCGTGTTATCAAACTTAACGCCGTCAGTTGAGGTCAAAATCGTACCGTCAGCAAATTTAACTGCTTTTCCGGCAAATGTACCGTTAATATTGCTTTCACCTGAAATATTGACAGTACCATTATTATTCACAGTATCTACACTGAAATGAGCACCGTTAATGTTGATTGCACCTGCGTTATTGACTTCAGCAGCCTCAAAAGTGGTATTTTCTACATTGAATTCAGCACCTGTCATAACATCAAGAGCGCGTCCATTCAAGTTCAACTTACCATTATTTTTAACAGTAAGTTCTGCGCCTGAGAACAACTCAACTTCCTGGGTTTTAGCACCATTGATATCCAATGTCGCATTGTCAACGACAACTGTTCCTGTAATATCACCATGCTCGTCAGCAGCATCGTTTTTATTATTCTGGTAAGCAGTAATTGAAACTTTACTGCCGCTTGTAACATTCAAAACACCCTCAATTCTCATTGATCCTGCACTTGCCTGTGAACCATTGGTAAAGTTATAAATCATACCCTTACCGGTTTTGATATAATTAGCAGCAAGTACACTGTCATCAAAAGTTACAGTCCATGAAGCAGTATCACTTGCACCTGCATTATTATTACCGAAACTTGCAGCAGTAACATAAGAGTTAGTGAAACTCCAAGTATGGGTTGCGTATGAATTTTTCCAGCTTGTACTTGCAAAATCGACATAAGCATCATTGACAGTAACTACATTTGTGCCTGTTCCGCCGACGCTGAAACCGGATGAACTGTTAGATTTGAAAGAGAGAATTGTATTTGCCAAATCATTAGCAGTCAAAGTGGTTGCATCTTCGATCAAACCATTAATAGTAATATCACGGTCATAACCGAGAACATAAGAACTACGGGCAATTTCCAAACTTGCACCCTTATTGATTACAATATCCCAATCAGCAGGGTTGTTTGAGAAAGTACCAGTCAATTTATTTGCACCTTCGAAGTAAACTGTTCCTGAATGACGATTAATATTGCCTGCGGTAATTACGGTATCAACCAGAGTTGTACCTGCGGCAATGTCAATTACACCATCACCGGAAATAGTACCGAGCTGCAAACTGCTCTTGCCTGAAACATTTACTGTACCGTTATTGGTAAAAGCACCGCCGACAATCAAATTACTGTCAGTTAAGTTGACTTCTCCGTTAGCCCCGACAGTCAAGTAACCATGAATGCCATCATTCAATACAGTAGCAATTGTGCTGTTAACGGCATTGATTTGAGATTTTTTGTCAGCACTATTTGAATCAACATTCAATCCAATTGCTTTAACAACGGTATCATTCAAATTCAAAATACCCTGTCCCAACCAATCAGAACGCCCGATATTGAGATATTTCAAATTATCAGCCTGAGCATTTTCGAGAGTCCAATTACCATCACCGTTGATAGTAACCACACCACCGATATTTGAGTTATCATAACTATCAGTAATCTTGCTGTTATTAAAAGTCATAGAACCTGTATAGTTGTAGAAACCGCCTTTCAAGTCACCATTAACCACAACTTTGTGATTATTATAGTATGCCATGAACAAAGCAGAATCAATATTGATTTCTTTGGCAAATTCAGCATCAACATCAATAACTGAATCAATCTTCAAAGTATGATCTTTGCCGTCGCCGGAAATAATATTCAATTTGAAAGCAGGATCTGCTGTCATTGCAGCATCGCTTGATAATACAATAGTTGTTTCGTTATTTTCAAGAGCGTTTACTGCTGAATCCATATCAACAAAAGCATTGATACCCAAGTACATGCCCTCGCCGACCATATCGCCGAATTCGCCCTTGAAATTTGCATCGACATAGAGAGTTTCCGCCTTTACATCAGAAACGAAAACGTCGCCCTCTTCATTGACGAGCATTTTTACGCCCTCTGCCGCAGTACCTTCTTTGAAAACAACTGTAACATCGCCTGCTTCGCTGACGTTGATTACTTTGTCAACTCCGCCGGCAAACTTGGTTGCATCGATAATAATTGTACCACTGCCTTTGATTGCTTTTGCATTAATATTAACATCGTCAACACCGTCAGACAAATCTTCTGCACCCATCACGATATTAATTACGCTGTTATTGGTAAGAGTTGTTGCAACATTAACTTCTGAATCATTAATAGTCATACTTGTTGCGGCTTTTTCGCCTGCAACTTCTTCGACTTCACCCTCTGCCTGCAAGGTCAAGTTGGTAACATTCAAAGTTGATTTACCTTCCAAAACCAATTCAGCATTACCGATAGCTGCTGCCGAACTGTCATTTTTGTTACCGAGAACGATGCCGACGCTATTATTTGAATTCAAAACTGCACCGTTTTTCAAAGTAATTTTAGAAACTGAAGTGCTGTCATTGTTGTAAACATACATATTCCAACCATTGTGATTGACTGTCGCATTGTCAACAACAACATTACCCTTGCTCTGCCAGTAACCTATATTAACTTCAGCCTTATCAGAAACAACAAACTCTGAATCAGTACGAGAGTAAAGGTTGTTCAAAGTAACATCTGCATCCTCTCCGGCAACTTCCACTTTGTAATTATTTTCTCTGCCCTCTTTGCCGACATACAAAGTATCAATGGTAGTTTCGCCGCCGAGAGTCAAAGTCGTATCAGCCGTATTTTCTTTATCGAAACCGACAGAAACAACACCTGTTGCCTCGGTATCAATCAAGCTGGTATCAGCAGTAATTTGAACACGACCTGTAATTTTGCTATCAGAAACAGTCTGATCAGCAATTTCAACATTAGTCGCAATGATTTCAGTTTTAGAAACGACACCGTCAGCATTTTCTTTCGCATCAATGATGACAGTTTCAGCCTCTAACTTACTACCGGTAATAGTATTTACGCTATTGTTTTCAATTTCAATTGTTTTAGCACTCATATTGACAACTGCGTGACCGTCATTGACGAAAGTAATTTTTTCATCAGCACTGATTTTAGCACTGTAATCATCACTGCCGCCGTCCAAAACCGCATCGTCAGCATTGTTAATTTCAACATTTGAACCGCTTACTGAACCGGTAACAGCGAGGTTTTTGCTGTTTGAAAGTGTTACATCTTTACCGGTAACATCAGCACGAACTTCTGCATCACCCTCAACAGTATTTCCGGTGGTAAGCTCGATATTTGCATCGCTTTCAATGTCCTCTGCTACAATCGCATTGTCAGCAGCCAAATCAACTACACCGTCAACGAGGTCGGTTTTTACGCCGAATTCTTTGAGAGTCAAATTAGCATCAGTGTAAGCAGTTGTTACACCCTCTGCCAAAAATAACATTGTACCTGCGGCAAATTTGACATTGCCGTTTGCAATCGCATCCATAGTTGCTTGATCGACATCGACATATCTGCCGCTGATCTGAACAACTCTACCCTCTGCGGAACTTAAAGCAGCAGTAATATCGGAAACTACACCGCTTTCCACATAGAGATAAGCTGCCACATAAACATCACCGTCTTTGATAAGTGCTGAATAACCGTCCTGTTTAACAGTAATTCTATCAATCAAACCGGTAGTATCTGCACCGTCTGCCAAATCAATAACTTTATCCAATCCTGCAACTGCATCAACTACATTAATTTCAATAGTACCGGTACCGGTCAAAGCATCTGCAACGATTGAAGCAGTATTGTCGATAACAATCTTTTTCTCTGCCGCAATATCCAATACTGCGATATCAAGATTTGATTTGCCTGTCATAGTAAGATCGCCAGAAACAATGCTGAAGTTTCCTCCTTCAATTACTGAATCAGACATAGAAACATTATAAAGCAAATTAATTTGAGTACCTGCTTCAACCGTAATCTTGGAGTTATTCTGCATAATCAATTCTTTTTTAGAATTCAAGAAACCGCTTTTCAGAACACCAAGTTCAACAACATCAGCAGCAGTATTTTCAACACCGTCATCAATGATAATTGTTGAATTATCCATAATCAAATTAGCAATACGATTGCAATCTGCTGCAGAATATGTACTATCGCCACGCAAGTCATGACCTTTAACTGTCATTGTGGAATTTGTCATTGAGTGTTTGCCTGCACAGGTTTGAGTTCCGGCAGCAAAACCAATTGATCCTGCAACTTCGATAGTACTGTCAGTAAATTCAGATTTTCCAATCATTCCGAGATCACCGACCTTAAAAATAGCATTTGTAACATTCAGTGTACCATTGTAAAGAACACTGATACACATCGTTTTGTATGGAATAGTCGGAGAATTAATGAAATCTACAACCGCCTGTTTTTCAGCATCGGCTTCACCGATAGTCATAACATTTTTAACATGTGTATAACCATATCCTGCTGATGCAGGACGTGCAGACTGCAATACACCACCAGCTTCAACAGTAAAGGCATAAGTCATATCCCATTTACTATTTGCGTTACCCATAACAGCCCCATCTTGAATTGTTACTTTCAAATTGTAGTAGCCCTTATGAGTATTTTGATCAATGCAATTTCCCGAAACACTGGAATTCTTCATCATCACGATAGTTGCATTGCGTGCTGTTGAATTATTTTTTGCATAATTCAATGCACCATCATAACTTGTAAATGCGTCGGTACCGACAGTGTATTCAACTCCGTCGATCGTAACTTTTTCTCCACTCTTCCAAGTGGAATTAACATAAATTGTTGTACTCATATCGAGTCCTTTCTGTTAATAGTTAACTATTTTTTTGTTTATATATATAATATGTATAATATTCTAATTTTTCTTTATCATTATTGAGAGCCTTGAGATCCCTGAGAATCCTGAGATACTCTCATTATAAATCAATCACTATCCTGCCATTTTCTCAAAAAAGTATTGCTTTCTTTTTTGAAAAGGTGAGTGGTTTTAGGAGAGAGGAAAAACCTTTTTTCTTTCAGTCAAGAAAAAAGTTTTTCCTTTCTCCTAAAAAACGCAAAGCAACCCTTGCCGCTCTTTTTTTAGAGTGACGGGGTTGCCGATGATTTAGTATTTACAGTATTTTTCCAAACAACACATTCGCTCATAGTCTGTACCGGCAAAAAACTCTCTGCCGTCCTCCGTTATACAATGAATTATTCTTAACTTCACCCCAACGGCAAGACTTTGCAATCCTGACCATGCCGAATTTATAATCACCTTCACAAGTTGAAAATGCACCATTTACAGTAATAACTCTGTCAAAAGCACAAGCCGAAGTTGTAAGTGCTTGAGTATCAAAGTGATTCGCAATTTTGACACATAGAATAAGCCCCATATCACACGAAGAAACTACGCCATTGATAACGCGTTTATCAAAGTCGTTTCTCGTTGATATGCAAATACTTACATCTTTTGTGTTTTCAATTTTATACATTTCTACACACTCCGTGAAAATAATTACACACCGTACAACATACACCAAGGTCAAGCAAAAAGCAAGCATTTTTATAAAAAAAAGTTGTTTTTTTGCAAATCGCATTTACAAAAATTAATAAAACTATTATATTTTCTTTTTAATATTTGAAAAAAACAAAAATAATGCTATAATATAGTTTGGATTGTGTTGACGAAATCTTTGAATGAATGGAGATTTATAATATGAGTGAAGAAAAAAAACAATTTGCCGAACTGAAAATAGGCGATAAATCAATCGATTTGCCTATCGTAATCGGCACAGAAAATGAAAAAGCTGTAGATATCAGCGGCTTGCGGAAAACAACCGGTTATGTGACGCTCGACCCGAGTTTTATGAATACAGCTTCATGCTACAGCAGCATTACTTTCGTTGACGGCGAGAAAGGAATTTTGCGTTACCGCGGGATTCCGATTGAGGAGTTAGTAGAGAAGTGTTCTTTTACCCAAGTTGCTTATTTGCTTATCCACGGCAAACTTGCTAACCCTGAAGAGCGTTTGAAATTTTCAAAACTTTTGAATCAAAATTCGCTTTTGCATGAGGATATGCGTCACTTTTTCGACCACTTCCCTCGCGGGGCGCACCCGATGCACATACTTTCTACCATGATTAATGCTTTGGCGGTATTCTATCCGAATGTGGACTTGCTCTCTCTGGACGAGGATATTGACTTATCTGCCGCCCGTTTGATCTCAACCGTGCGTACCATGGCGGCTTTTGCTTACAAGAAAAACATCGGCGAACCGGTGGTTTATCCGCGGCACGATTTGAATTACTGTGCTAACTTCCTGAATATGATGTTCGATTCTCCGGTGAAACCGTATGACATCAAGCCGGAAATTGTGAAGCTATTGAATATTCTATTAATTCTCCACGCTGACCACGAGCAAAACTGTTCAACCACAGCAGTTCGCACTATCGGTTCGGCACAGGTGAATTTGTATGCAACCATTTCAGCAGGTATCTCCGCACTTTCAGGCCCACTTCACGGAGGAGCAAATCAGGCGGTCGTCGAGATGCTTGACATGATTGTTGCCGACGGCGGTGATGTAAAAAAATTCGTCGCCAGAGCCAAAGATAAAAATGATACTTTCCGCTTGATGGGCTTCGGACACCGTGTTTACAAAACTTACGACCCGAGAGCGAAAATCATTAAGTCCGAGTGCCATAAACTGCTTTCAACTATGAAAAACAAAGACCCGTTGTACGAAGTAGCAATGGAACTTGAACAGGTTGCTTTGCATGATGAGTACTTTATCGAGAGAAACCTCTATCCGAATGTCGATTTCTACACCGGAATCGTCTATCGGGCATTAGGTATCCCGTCAAATATGTTCACCGTAATGTTTGCACTCGCCCGCTTGCCCGGCTGGATTGCCCACTGGAAAGAGATGATCGGACATCACACCAAAATTGTAAGACCTCGTCAGATTTATATCGGCAAGGTACCTGCGGATTACGGCAAATAATAGTGTTTAATAATAGGTGGCTATGTGCTAAAATATAGTCACTTATTTTTTTAAGAAAAAGAATTGTTATGGTTAAATTTATACATTGCGCTGACCTGCATTTAGGGGCGACTTTCAAAAGTGTCGCCGCCAAATGCGATGCGGAAACTAAAAAAATTATTGCAGATTCAACCTTGCTCAGTTGGCAGAAATTAGTCGACAAAGCAATTACATTGAAAGTTGATTTCGTGCTTATTGCAGGCGATATTTTTGATAATCCGATGCCGCTGCTCAAGCAGAGAATGAGTTTCAAAAACGGCGTGGATAAATTAAGCGAGGCAAATATCAGAGTTTTTGCCACAAGCGGCAACCATGACAACAATATAAAAATTTTTGAAGATTTTTCATTCAGCGACAAGGTAAAATTTTTCTCTGCGGAAAAAGTTGAAACAATCGAACTCCCTGAACTAAAAACCATTGTCGCAGGAATCAGTTACCACAATGACAATGCCGCCGAAAACTTGAGTAAATACTTTAATGGCAACAACTTAAACGAAAATTACTTCAAAATTGCTCTTTTACACGCAAATATCGGCGGCACAAGCAGTTACGGCGATAATGACGAAATCGGATGCTACTCAAATTGCCGCTTGAGCGATTTAAGTTCTGCCAAGTTTGACTATTGGGCATTAGGGCATATTCATAACGGCGGAATTTTGCGAAGCGAAAAACCGCAAATTGTCTATTCCGGAAGTTTGCAGGGCTTAAATATCAATCAAGACACCCCAAAAGGGGCATATTTGGTGAAAGTTGATGAATCTTTGCAGACAGAAATTGAATTTATTGAGTGCAGTACAATAGATTTTGTAAGTTTGGAAATTGACTTAAGCGATGTTGACAGCGACCGAACCTTTGCGGATAAAATAGCGATTGAGACTGAAAAAGTGGCTGAACTTCATAAAAATTGCGAATTAATTTTCACTGAAGTAACTTTAAGCGGCAGAAGCGATTATTGCCGTAAATTATTGAATGAAGCCCGACAGGAGATTATTCAGGAACTTAAATTAATTGCAGGTGATAGATTTTTCATCAACAACCTCAAATTAAATCTCTATCGCAAGCTTGACAAAAATACATTGCTCGCCAATAATCCGCTCCTCGGAGATATTCTCTCCGTCGATGAATCAGGCGAAGCAACCAAAACTTTCCTGAAAGAAAAAATAATGATTCTCAAAAATAAATTTCCGCTCGCTGAATTCTATTCTGAAGAAGAAATTGACAATTTGATTCAGCAGGGGAAAGAGACACTTTTCGGAATTTTCGCCGACAATCAGCAAGATGAGGTGCAATAATGATTATTAAAGAAATTCAAATCGATAATTTCGGCCACTTCTCAAACTTCAAACTTGAGAATTTGAGTTGCGGAATCAATGAAGTTGCCGGGCTTAATGAATTTGGGAAAAGCACTATTGCTGAATTTGTAACTCGAATTTTTTACGGATTCCCGGACAAGCGGCGAGGCTTAAATCCCTACCCTGCCGCCTGCGATGATGTCAATTACGGCGGACGCTTAATTTGCGAACTTACCGACGGGCGTGAAGTAGTTATTGAGCGGCTCGGCAAAAACAAAAAAAGCCGTTTTACAATTTTTGATAACCGAACCAAAGAGGAATTAAATGCAGAGGAAATTTTCCACATCGACGAAAATTTCTATCGGGAAATTTACGCTTTAACTCTGGCTCAATTGGCAAGGGGCGGAGTATTAGAGGAGCAGGACAATGCGATCAGCCGCCGTCTATACGGGATGAATTATGCTTCAGGAAGTATTGATATTAATGGTTTAATCAAAAAAATTTCCGAACAATCAGATAAACTTTTTTTACCTGCGGGTCGTTCACAGGAGCTGCTCCGCAACTATGAGCTGTTAAAATCGAAACAGCAAGAGTTTGAAGCACTGGAGCAGAAATTACGCCAATCAGAGAAACTTGACTTGGAAATTGCCGAATTGGAAAAAGAATTTCAATTACTTAACGAGCATAAAACCATTTTAGGCAAGCACCTCGAATTAAAGCAGAAAATCGCTGAACAGCAGACAAAAATTCAGGAGATGACCGATAGATTAAATCAGATGTCATTCAAGCAGGAGTTTTTGAATCACGAGAAGGAGATTGAAAACTTATCACAGAGTCTGCTGCTTTATCAGGAGTATCATAATAACTTGCTCGTAAGCAAAATTGAAGTTGAAACTCTGGAAAAAGAATTAAAAAGTTCCGATAATGAGTTAATAAAATTAATCGATAATGACAAATTTCAACATCAACTTATGGACTTCGGCATCCGTGAAGAAACTGCAGAGAAACATGACCGGGAAGCAGGTGATTACAATAGCCGCTTAATCGGGAGCCGCAATCAGATTTTTTCAATTATCCACATGCTGACATTTTTTATGATTATCGGAATTTTAGGCGGATTTCTGATGTTTAATTTCGGCAATGCAGAGCATGGAAAAATCACAATGATCAGTTCAACGGTGATTTTTACTTTGCTGATAATTGCGAAGATACTGCTGCAGAAAATTATGAAAATGCATCCGACTGATAATTTGGAAAAATTAAATGCGGAATTTGCTGATTTCATTACCAATTTCGAGCTTAATCAAGAATACAACACTATCAGCGGAGCAGTCAATCGCTTCGCCGAGGCAAAAAAAATCTCAAAAGACCGTGAGAAATTAGCCGTAATCAAAGCCGATTACCGCCAGAAAATTACCCGAATTGACGATATGGATGCTGAAGTAAAGCAACTTTGTGAAAAATTAGCAGTTAAGTTCGATTCAGACAAAAAATACGCTGAAATAATTGAACTGTTGAAGCGTGAATTAAAAAATAATCGTGAAATTGTTTTGCGTCGCAAAAGTTTGGCGGAAACGATAGAAATTGCAACTGAACAATTAAAAAATCTGGAAGCAGAAGTCGGCAAATTACTGCCGATATTGGAAAAATTAAATCTTCAAAATGCCGATGAGCAAAAATTACAGGAGATGAGACTTGCGGTTTTCAAAATAAATTCCCAAACGGCAATTAAAAGAAATGAGTATCACGAACTTATGAATAGCAGCGATTTGGAAATTGTAAAAAATGACTTGTCGGTTTTAAAAAACCAATTCAAGCAGATGACTGACAATTATTTGAGTTTACAATTAAGTTTATACTACATCCGAGAGGGAATTGAAAAGTTTGAGAAAGAGCATCAGGGAGAAATTATCACCAAAGCGGCAGAATATTTTGCCGGCATCTCCGGCAATCGCTATGTCAGGATCAAAAAATCACTTGCCAATGGAGAAATTATTTGCGTAACTAAAGATAATTACGAGCGGAAACTTCCTGAATTAAGCACCGGCAGTCGTGAGCAATTGCTTTTGGCAATGCGGTTAAGTTTAATTGATTATATTGAAAAAAGTTTTGAGCCTTTACCGCTTATTTTAGACGATGTTTTTGTGAACTTCGACTACCAAAGACGTGACAGGATGACGGAAATTGTAAAAAATTTCGCAAAAAATCGGCAAGTTTTACTTTTCAAACTTGCAAATGAGCCTAAAAAGGGGTAAGTTATAGAGAGTGTAAATAAATTTGTAATCAGAGTGAAATATGAAATTAAATTGTATTAAAAAAATTAAAGAGCTTTTAAAAATCAATCTGTACGATAAAAAAGCAATTTCAAAAATAAGCACCATGCCTCGCAGAAAGGGGGTTTTGCCGATTTTAGATAAATATATTCTGCATGATTTTCTGATTAAATTCAGTATTTTGCTGTTAGTTTTCGACTTCGGCTTTATTATGGGAGAAGTTTTTGACAGTTTCGGTGACTTTATGGAGAACGAAGCTTCAGTGGGTGTCACAACTGCTTACTTCTTTTTGAAATTACCCGAAAATATCAAATTTATTCTGCCGATTTGCATGCTTTTAAGTTGTATTTGGACAATGGCAAGTTTGGGGAAATACCAGGAAATTACCGCTATGCGGGCTTCAGGAATATCATTAATTCGCTGCGGATGTCCGATTTTACTAATCGGGCTTTTAGTGACTTTTATCAATATCAGCCTCAATGAATACCTGATTCCTACCGCAAAAATCACAGCAGAAACAATAAAAAAACAAGCCGATGCGAATTTTAATGCAAAAAAAACACCCAATGCAAAAATCGTAGATGTAACAACCAAAAAGCAGTTGGCATTCCGCAGCAACAATGGTCGCAGAACGTGGTTTTTTCAAGTTTTTGACCGAAAAGCACTGCATGAAAATGTTATCTTGAAATATTATCGACCTGATGGGACTTTGGAGTATGATATCAATGCTAAACATGCCAGATATGTAGCCGATCACGGTTGGTATTTTACCGATGTAACAAAGACCGAATACAACAACACCGGTTTATTGCCCTACGAATCTAAAACTTTTCCGGTATTAACATTTGACAAATCAGCAATCACTGAAACTCCTGATGATATTTTTAATGCAATTCAAGAGGAGGAAGATTTGCCGAGTTGGATTATTTTGGATATATTGCTTAAATCAGAAAACATGTCTAAAAAGATAAAAAATGTCTATTGGACGCTGTTTTTCTATCGTTTAGCCTTGCCGTGGTCATGCTTTTTAGCCGCCCTGATCGGCATACCTTTGGCAACCAAAGGAGAGCGTTCCGGGATCATGCTGGCAATCATCAGTGCAATCGGGGTAGTTATCGGCTTTATGATCGTTGCCAATGTCGGACTTATTATGGGTAAGCAAGGAACACTGCCGCCGATTATTGCCGGACTCGGTCCGACAATATGCTTCATGATATACGGGTACTACAAAGTCAAAAACAGTCAATGCTGATAATGCCGAATAAAGGAGTTTTACCTCATGTGGATAAAAGCGAATAATTTTTTGCTTGATTCGGCGACAGTTCCAATTGACATTGATGAAATGCTTGAGGAGCCGCTTATCAAGTATCTGAGAATCGACAAAGCAAATTTCAAGCGTTATTTAATCAACAGCAAATCAGTTGACGCCAGACGGGGAACACCTCAATTTGTCTATTCGATTTTTGCGGAAGTTGCGGATAATTGCAAATTCGATTCAAGCAGAGCAGAAGTAATCAGTGACAATACCGTTTGGGAAAAATACGCACCATCTTTGGAAATTCCGAAAGTTAAAAATTCGGCAAAAGCTATTGTTGTCGGCAGCGGCCCTGCCGGGATTTTCGGGGCATTGGCACTTGCAGAAGCAGGGGTCAAAGTACAAATTATCGACCGCGGATTTGATGTGGATACCAGAGCAAAAGACTGGGAGAAATTTTTAAGAGATAGAGAACTGAATACCGAAAGCAACCTCCTAATCGGCGAAGGCGGTGCAGGCACTTTCTCTGACGGCAAATTATACACTCGAACTAAAGATAAAAGCAGTAACTACATACTGAAAACTTTTGTCGATTGCGGAGCGTCCCCCGATACAATTTACTTGAAACGCCCCCACTTGGGATCTGATAAACTCCCCGAAATTGCTAAAAATCTTCGTAAAAAAATCGAAGAACTCGGCGGAGAATTTGCTTTCGGCAAAAAAGTTGTGTCTATAAAAACTGAAAATAATCAAGTAAAGGGGGTAATTTTAAGCGACGGTTCAATAATTGAAGGAGATTATGTACTGCTTGCCCACGGACTCGGGGGGCGTGAATTAACCTTGGAATTAGCGAAAAAAGGGGTCAAATATAAACTCAAAAGTTTTCAAATCGGCTGCCGAATTGAACACCCTCAACTATTAATTGACCGCCACCAATACCGATTGATGAAGCGATTTGATTCTCTGGGTGCAGCAGAGTATAATTTTGTCTCCAAACTCCCTGCAAATAATCAGGATAAAATTCTGGGAGTCAGCTCTTTTTGCATGTGTCCGGGGGGCGAAATTGTAATGGCTTCAGCGTGGAAAGGGCAATTGACAACTAATGGCATGAGCCGCCATGCTCGTGACGGCAAATTTGCTAATTCCTGCTTGATAATGACCATTGACGGCGACCGCTTCGGCACACTTGAGGCAGCGTATAAATTCTTGACAAAATACGAAAAAGCGGCATTTTTGAGCGGAAATGAAAATTACACCATTGTCGGTCAAAGTGCGGAGGCATTTTTGAATAAACGTGAGGGTTTGTGCCGTGAGGAGAGTTCTGCTCAAACCGGAATTACATCCGGCAGAATTGACAAACTTTTAAGTGAAGAACTCTATAATTCACTTGCTTATGCGTTAAAGGATTTTGATAAAAAATGTCCCGGTTTTATCAAAGAGGGGCAATTACACGGTATTGAAACTTGTGTCTCAAGCCCCGCACGATTCCTGCGTGATGAAACAACTTTGATGAGTTCAGTTACCAATCTTTTCATCGGCGGAGAGGGTGCAGGCTGTGCAGGCGGTATCATGTCGGCGGCAATCGACGGCATTAAATTGGCAAAAAAAATAGTTGAGTTAATACGATAATTTCATATAAAACATACAATTTAAGGAGAAAAAAATGGAAAAAATCAGAGTAGCAATTTTCGGTGCGTCAGGTTACGCAGGTGAGGAATTATTGAGAATTTTAACCCGTCACCCGATGTGCGAAATTGTAGCAATCACCTCAAGAAAAAATGCAGGCGAACCAATCAGCAAGGTTTTCCCGCGATTCACCAATTCAAACTTGACCTTTGTCGCTCCCGATGTGGAGTCATTAAAAGGCAAATGCGATGCCGCTATTTTGGCATTGCCGCACGGAACTGCAACTGAATTTGCAATTCCGCTTTTAAACGCAGGAATCAAAGTTTTTGACATCAGTGCGGATTTCAGACTTCGCAGTACCGCCAAATACGAGGAGTATTACAAAGTACCCCACCCTGCACCGGAATTGTTGAAAAAAGCAGTTTACGGTTTGCCGGAGCGTTATCGTGAAGAATTGAAAACTGCCGATTTGGTTGCTTGTGCAGGCTGCTATCCGACCAGTTCAATTCTGCCGACTTCAGTGCTTCTCAAAGCAGGCTTGGTTAAGCCGACCAATATCGCAATCGTCAGCTGTTCAGGAGTTACCGGTGCCGGCAGAAAAGTTGATTTGCCCTACATTTTCCCTGAATGCAACGAAAATATCCGTGCTTACGGAGTGGTCGGACACCGCCACTTACCTGAAATTGAACAGGAACTTGCAGTTGCAGCAGGAGTCGAGAGTGTGACAATCAACTTCATCCCCCACTTGGCACCTTTTAACCGCGGAATCAACTCAACTATTTTGCTTGATGCGGCGGAGGGATGTACTCTGGAAAAAGTTGAACAAGCATTTTTAGACGCTTACGGAAATGAAGAATTTATCCGTATTCTGCCTGCAAAACGCACTTCAGAAGTCAAGTATGTTGCAATGACTAATGTCTGCGAAATCGGATTCAACTATGATCCGCATACCAACAAAGTTATTTTAACATCCTGTATTGATAACTTAACCAAAGGGGCTTCAGGTCAGGCAGTTCAGTGCATGAATATCCGCTTCGGACTCCCTGAAAATATGGGTCTCATCTAATTAAAAACAATCTCGCAAGCACTATTTAGTTGCTTGCAATTAGGGTTTGGGAAGCATGGCACCATGCTTCCC
Source organism: Lentisphaeria bacterium (assembly GCA_017456285.1). Classification (GTDB taxonomy): domain Bacteria; phylum Verrucomicrobiota; class Lentisphaeria; order Victivallales; family Victivallaceae; genus RGIG5270. Next base: position 10,921 of record JAFTJQ010000085.1, on the reverse strand, counting down.
TTGCTTTTTAGTTTCATTAATTTTCTATGGCAAACAACTAATTGCATGCAAATAATTTATTTTATCCAACTATTAACAGAACAGATAAAAAACAATCTAAATCATTAACAACTAACATCTTATAATTAAAAACTAAATTATTTGCCATTGTAACATTCAAAAAAAATTTGCATTTTTTTCAAAAAAACTATTGACTTTTTGTATTCTTTGTGCTATACTATAAGTGAAAACAGTAATTGTAACTGCTAAAGCGAAAGAGTATATACCAAAATGATTATGAAAAAACGTGGCAATACTGTAAAATTTGTATGTCGTTCTTTGATTACTGATATGGAAGAAGGAAATTTCATTTCAGGAGATAAACTTACTGCCGAGAGTTTGGCAGAGCGATACAATGTGTCTCGAACTCCCGTTCGTGAAGCATTAAATATTTTAACTTGCGATGGTTTACTTGAAGCAACTCCGAATGCAGGATTCAGCATCCCATTTATGACCACAGAGGACTTGTGCGATATTTTCAAAATTCGTGAAGTTCTTGAGGGGCTGGCAGTCTATGAACTTGTTGCAAACGGAGTACCGGAGGGTTTGACCGATAAATTATGGGAATATTATGAATTAAGAAAAAATGCTGAAACTACTGATGATTACAACCACTATGACCTGCTTTTTCACACGCTTCTTTGTGATGAATGCGGTTCCAAACAGTTGCAGCAGTTGATTAAAAACTACCTCGTGCTTTCAAGAATTTTCCATACAGCAAGCAATGTCTATACAACAGCACTGAAAAAATGCGGACGCCCGATAAAGCAGAGGGATATTCACAAGGAACATGCTGAAATAATTGAAGCCATAGAATCCGGCAATGCCAAACTTGCCCGCAAAAAGGTTTCTGAACACATTGCAAATGCAAGAAAGGCTCTTGAGAAAATAAGTAAATAATTTAGTTTAGAGTAATAAATTATCACTCTCTCTCTGAAACTATAAAAACTCAAAAAAAGAAAGGAAAAAAAGCATACAAAAAAAATTAACTCAATCAAAAAAAATGCAATTAAGTTCAAATTAAGGCAATTGCAGTAACAACTGTCACTGCAAGTTGTAAAAAAAATGAAAAACAAACCTGAAAAGATTAAAAAGAAAGGTAAAAAAATGAAAAAATCACTTTATTTCACCCTCATTGAACTGTTGGTTGTCATCGCAATTATTGCAATCCTCGCAGGAATGTTGCTTCCTGCATTAAACAAGGCTCGCGAAAAAGCCCGTGCGATCAACTGTACAAGCAACTTAAAACAAATCGGTACTTTCCACATGATGTATCAGAATGACAATAATGATTACATTACTACTTCTCGTTGCGGAAAAGCGACCGGGGACAATTTCCAGCTTCACATACTTAAACTTATCCCATACGCAGGCGGTGACCCGGCTGATGAATTGAAAAAGAATTCTTCTGTCAATAAATTAATCTGTCCGGGCGGTGCAAATCGTGCTCTCCGTGACACTGCAAATCAGTGTGACTTTAATTTGGGAGCAAGCGGTAAATTGTGGCTTACCTATGGTATCAACATGGCTTACAAAGCAAACTTCGCTACCGGTTCAGGCGTTCACAACTGGGATGACTATCAAACAAGACAAGTCGGAAGTATCAAAAACGCATCAGGTATGATGCTGCTTTGCGAAACCAGAAGCGGTTCAGATTATGTTATGCCAGCGGCTATCACCTCAAGTGGTAATATTTGGAAGATTCACGGCGAATATGTTAATATGCTTCTTTGCGACGGTCACGTCGAAGCTGTTAATCCTGAAAAACAAATTACTAATGATCAAAAAGGTTTCTGGTCAGGTAATAATTAATAGTTAAAAAATCTATTGGAGCGGTTAATTCCAACCGCTCCAATTTTTCTAATCAGCAAAATTGCATGCAATTTTTGGGGGCAAAAACCTGAAAAACTTAATAAAGCGAAAGGAATTTTTTAAAAAATGCTCAAAAAACAAATTTTTTTTTCATTATCGCTATTAGCAATGGCAACTGCACTTTATGCAGAAGTTGTCAATTTAGGTTCAGGACGTGAACTTTTTGTTGACGACAAGATGATTGAAAAAATGGATAATGCAGAAATCAGACTTAATCGACCCGATGAAAAAGATATTGTCTTTGTCCTCGACCGAGAGCATGAGGGTAATGTTTCATGCTATTTCACCATTATGAAAGACGGCGACAAATACCGCATGTACTACAATGGGAGCCACTATAATTTATGGAATCTTATCGGTGCTAACCGCAAAGGACATCATGAATTTACCTGCCTTGCCGAGAGTACCGACGGAATCAATTGGACCCGTCCGATTTTAAACAAAGTAGAATTTAATGGCTCAAAAGCCAATAATATATTAGATATTCCTCCGCACTTAACTCATTGCTTTACCCCGTTCAAAGACACCAATCCCGATTGTCCTCCCGATGAACTTTACAAAGCCGCGGCAGGAGTGCAATTCAATGCGGCAAAACCCGGTAAACTTTACGGCATGGTCTCTCCTGACGGAATTAATTGGAAACTCGTTCAGGAAAAACCGATTTTGGATAAAGGTGAATTTGATTCACAGAATTTGATTTTTTATGATAATGTCAGAAAATGTTATGTTGCTTATTACCGCCGCTGGGTCGGCAGAATGAGAGGAATTGCCACTGCCACAAGCAAGGATTTCCGCAACTGGACAGATGGAGAAATGCTCTCTTATGATAACAACAAAGATGAGAATTTTTATACCAATGCCATTCTCCGCTACGGCGATACTCAATATTTGCTCGGATTTCCGATGCTTTTCCGGGATGACCGAACCCGTAACGGCAACTGGCGAATCGGACTTGGCGACGGCGGCTTTATGAGCAGTCGTGACGGCAAAAACTTCTATCTTTTTGAAGAAGCATTTTTGCGTCCGGGCTTGAATAACGATCGCTGGTACAACCGCTGTAATTATGCAAGTTGGGGCATGATTGAAACTCCGATCAATATGCCGGGAAATAATGGCGAATTATCTCTCTATTACAGCGAGGGATACAGCGAAAGCGATGACTTGAAAATTCGCCGCTGTACAATCCGAAAAGACGGATTCGCTTCTATCCATAGCAACATGAAAAAGGGTACTGTCTTAACTAAAGCATTTACTTTCGCCGAAACCCCTAAAGAATTACAGAAAAACTCTAAATCCGATTTATACAAAACCAAAGTAATCATCAAGCAAGGCGGGAGTATAAATTATATTCATCATCACGGCAAGGGTGTTTTGTATGCTCCCTACCCGATTTCACAAGAGATTCCTGATACCGATAAACTCGGCAAAAGTGCAACCTTTGCAATTCAAGTTGATCGCTTGGAGCGTGGCAAGGAGAGAAGATTTTTCTCTTCATACGATAGATTTAATAAAAATGCTCAAATGTTCTATTTTCATATCTATTTAGCGCCGCACAAAAGTATTTACAAAGACTCTTTATTGCGTTGCTACTACACTCCGTTCGGCAAGGCGGAGTTCAAGGGAGAGGCACTGGAAGCAGAGATTGCTAAAAGCACCCACCACCACTTCGCCGCAACAATCGACCATGGCAAAATTAAACTCTATATGAATGGCAAATTAGTTGCAGAAAATAACGTGGAGTATAAAGATGTGGCAATCAACTCAACTCTCGGCAACTTGCGTTTCGGCTGTGACTATCCGCCGTATGGGATGTTGTACAGCCCATTTTTAGGTTATGCTGATGACCTCTTGATTTTGAAACGGGCGATGTCGGCAAAAGAAATTGCCGAACTTGCTGAAAACGGTGCTGAAAAAACCTTGAATCTTGAAAAAGAAGAGGGAGTTCTCTATACCATGGAAACAGAAAAAACAGTGCCATTGATTGACCGCTTGGCGAAAGACGGAGTGCAAAACAGCTTCTATCCGAATTACGCTCCTTTCGGCAAAACCATGTTGATTTTGAACTGCTCAACTTCTGCCCGCGGTTCAATCAGAGTTGAATTGCAGGATGCGGAAACCGGTAAAGCAATCCCCGGTTATTCGCTTGAAGATTGTGATTTAATTTATGATGACAGTTTGAATCGCACTGTTACTTGGGGCGGCAATGCTGATGTTTCACAATTGGCAAATCGCCCGATTAAAATTTTATTTGAGTTAAAAGATGCAGATATTTTTTCATATCGCTTCGGACAATAAATTTTAATAGCTTATACGGCATCAATTTAATTTTATTAAGTTGATGCCGTTTTTTTACATGGGAAATATTAAAAAATTAAAAATTCTGCATTAAATCAAAATTACTAAAAAATATTCATCGGGTACGGTATAGATTCAGAAAACTCCCTGCCGTAGCCTTTGGAGATAATTCTTTTATCCAAAATAACGATTATACCGCTGTCATCACGACTGCGGATAAGTCGCCCTATCCCCTGTCGGAATTTTAAAACCGCATCAGGCACACTGTACTCAAAAAATTCATTACCGCCACGGTTTTTAATCTCTTCACAACGAGCGGCGACCAATGGATTAGTCGGCACGGCAAAAGGTAATTTGGTAATAATTACATTGCTCAAACTCTCTCCGGGTACATCGACACCCGTCCAGAAACTGTCAGTACCGAAAATGACGGAATCGACATCCGATTTAAATTCTTTTAACATCAAACTCCGGCTCATATTCTCGCCCTGAACCAGCAATTGAATACCCTCTTCGACAAAAAATTCTCTCATCGCATCGGCAACTTGACGAAGCAAACTGTAACTCGTAAAAAGTACAAAAGCTTTGCCGTGAGTTTGACGCAAAAATTCTTTAATGTAAGCAACCAAAATTTTCTGATAGTCCGCATGGGTCGCTTCAACCATATTTTTCGGCACAAAAAGTTTAACTTTGGAATGGTCAAACGGCGAATCCAATATCAATTTATCACCATTAGTAAAACCGATCCTATTAGCGAAATAATCAAATTTCCCTCGAATCGTCAAAGTCGCACTGCTCAAAATTACCGGATAGACCGTATCAAAAAGCATCTCACGCAATAATTCAGCAATATCCAACGGCGATCGACGGAGAATAAGATTATTTTTCTCACTTTCGATATAGTAAACGCTATTGCTTCGAGTCATTTGCAGAAACTCCGCCACCCCGTCAATAAAACCATTAACTATCGCCTGATAGCCCTCAATTTCGGTGCGGAAAGAGGCGTCGGTAATCTCGCTTGAATACTGCGACAACGCTCTTGAATAATCCAAAAGCAACCCACTGATTGTATCAACAAACGGCCCTGTATTTTTAATTCGGGCATTAGTTGTATTAAGTTTGGTCAAGTAACTTTCAAACTGGTGAAAAAATCCGTAAATTTCGTCTCGAAGTTCAACAGTTTTCCGCCTGAGTTCAAGGGCATTTTTACCCTCTTTCAATAGCAGACCTTTAGCGTTTTCGGGATTATAGAGTTTATTCATTGTCCCGATCATACTGCCTTTGGATAGATACAAGCCCAAATGCTCTGCCGCATTCTCCTCCAATGTGTGAGCCTCATCGATAACTGCCATTCCGAACTTGGGCAATAGCGAAGCATCATCATCCTCTGATTTCAATCGCAAATCGGTAAAAAACAGTGCGTGATTAGTGACAATTATATCAGCGGAATCCCACAATTTTCGAACCCCAAAATAGTAACATCTACGATAAAACGGACACTTAACCCCTTGACAATTAATTGTTTCTGACGCTATCAACGACCAAATTTCATTCGATATCCGACAATTAAAATTGCTTCTTTCTCCACCTGCTGAATCGTGGGAATCATTAATTTTCTCAAGTTCCAGCACCATTGAGGGGTTAGGCAAAAGCGAATCTCGCAAGTCACCATTAAGCATCGCCAATCGCCGCAAACACAAGTAATTACTTCGCCCTTTGGCAATTACCGCTTTGAAATCAAGTCCGAGAATTTTTTGCAGGAAAGGAATATCTTTCTCTATCAACTGCTCCTGCAAATTAATGGTCTCCGTACTGATTACCGCAGGAAATTTAGCGAATTTCGCCCGATAAATCAGCGGAATTAAATAGGCAAAACTTTTCCCTACTCCGGTCGGGGCTTCGACACACAAATTCTCGCCTTTGCCGATTGCTTCGACAATTTTCAAAGCCATTGCCGATTGCTGCGGCCGATATTCACCCTGACGCCCACTTATTTCGGTGGATTTTTGAGTTAGAACTCCATCTTCCTTAAAAAAATCCTCAACCTCTCTCCGCAAATTTGCAAGCAACTCCTCGGTGCAATGCTCCGTTTCAAAATCCATTACCTCATCCGACATCGCAAGTGCCTGCTCTAATGATATATCATCACTCCAATCACCATCTTCAGCACTATCCTCAAATTCATTCCAATTATCATCATCGAATTCTTTGAAGTCATTGAGCATAATTTCTTCATCTTCAATAATTTCAGCAATCTCACCACGCCCGAAAGTCACGCAAATATCATCATCATCGAAGCTGTTTTCTAAAGCAAAATCTTCCTCAAAAACCTCTTCGATATTCTCATACTGCATGTCTGAAAATTTCTCTAATTCGTCAAAACTTTTATTTTTCGGCTTTATCATATTTTTTATAACTTCAATCCAATAGTTTACAGTCCTGATAATATACTACTAAAAGGCACGATTTTCAATACCGATAAGCACAAAAAAAAGCTAAAAATATTATTAAAAAATTTGCAAATAGTTTTTAACGTGATATTTTAAGAAAATGAACAAAAAAATTGCTGATGATTAACTACAAGGAGATAAAAAAATGAGCAAAAATTTTGTCGATGAAAGTTTTGAAATTGTTGCAAATTCCTATCCGGTACCGGTCATTCTGGATACTGATACATTCAATGAAATTGACGACCAATTTGCGGTTGTCTATGCGATTATGTCTCCGGATAAAATTAATTTAAAGGGAATTACCGCCGAATTATTTTTTAACAGCCGCGCTGCCAGTTACGCCGACGGCATGGAAAAAAGTTATCAGGAAATTTGCAAAATTCTGGACGTTTTGAAACTGCGAGACAAAATTCCTGCACTCAAAGGCTCAACAAACATTCTGAAAAACAAAAGCGAATATGTTCAATCTGAAGCCGTCGATTTCATTATCAGCGAAGCAAAAAAAGCCGCCGCTCGTGATGAAAAACTTTTTGTCGTCGCAATCGGAGCAGTAACAAATGTCGCTTCAGCTCTGATTAAAGCTCCTGAAATTGCCGAAAATATCGTAATAATCTGGCTCGGCGGACATGAAATTGATTACGATAAAACTCCGAGAGAGTTTAATTTGCAAGGCGATATAATTGCCGCTCAAGTCATGGTTGAATCAAAGGCGAAATTTATCCGTATCCCATGCTGGAATGTTGCAGGTAAACTCACTATCGCCGCCGAAGAATTGCATGAGAACTTAAAAGGCGGCGGTGCGGCAGGAGAATATCTCAAGGAGACCTTTGCTTCCTGGTGGCATAACCAAATCAATAAAATTATTTGGGATATTTCTGCAATTGCCTGTATCACCATTCCTGAAGCAATGAAAACTCGCATCATCTCCAAACCGAAGTTGGATGATGAGTGCTATTGGCACTATACCGATGATACCGAAAAAATTATGGAAATAATTGACATTGATAGAGATATGGTTTTTAATGATATGTTTGACAGAGTAAAAAAACATAATCAATAATTTTTTTATGGGACAGCAATATTATGAGTGAAAAAATTTATTTGTGGAAAAATCGTGAAGTAAGTCATGCTTCAATCGTACCATTTTTAATTGAAGATGGGGAAAAACACCCTGCAATTTTGGTTATTCCCGGAGGGGGATATGGAATGGTTTGTGAGGATAGCGAGGGACATCATGTAGCAAAGGTTTTCAATCAACTCGGTTATCATGCTTTTGTGCTTGATTACCGCATTGCCCCGATGAAATATCCTGAACCACAGCAGGATGCAATCCGTGCGGTAAAATTTATCCGCGGCAATGCTGACAAGTGGAATGTTATTGCTGACAAAATTGTATCATGCGGGTTCTCTGCAGGCGGACACTTGGCAGGTTCAATCGGAGTTCTTTATGACAAAATCGAAGCCATTGACGGCGATGAATATGATCAAGTTGACGGCAAAGTTGATGCGATGATTCTGGTTTACGGAGTTTTAACTTTTAATGATTGGAGTAATCAGCAGACAATTAAAAACTTAGCCGGCGACGATGAGGAACTCCGTAAATTGTGTTCGCTTGAAAAAGCCGATTTAAGTTCAGCACCACCTGCATTTATCTGGGCTACGGCAGCAGACCAAATGGTTAGTTACCGTAATAGTGTCGTTTTTGCGGAAGCGATGATTCAGGCAAAACGCCCCTGTGAATTAAGACTTTTCCCTTACGGAATGCACGGAATGTTGCTCGGACTTGACACTTTGGATATTGCTGATTGGGTAAAATCCGCAGATAACTTCCTCCGAAATCAGTGGCAAGCTCGTGAAAATGAAACTTTGCTGTTAGAAAAATACACTAATGCTTATCAGGTAGCGGCAGAAAAGCGTTATTTGGGCGAATAAAATTGAATTTTAAGAAAGCAAAAAAGCAAAATGAATGTAGAAGTCCTTTTAGAAAAAATTGTTGGTGATATTTCTGTATATTATCGAATTGATCACGATAGCGGAATGGTTGAATTTTCACTTTCGCCGGTAGGGATAGAAAGACAGAAAGATAATTTTAAAGAATTAAATCCAATTGCAAGCATTAAATTTCCCCATGACAGCGGCGGTTGCGGTTTCGGCAATAGTCGCACCATGCGTTATAATGCGACAATGAATAGATTTCGTTTTTTCGACCAGCAAGTAAAGTCAAATGAAATTATTACCGAACTTCGCAGTGAAGATAATTGCCGTTTAATCCACTATCTGAATTGGCAGAATGATTTTCCGGTTTTTCAGGTGCATACTGAATTTATCAATGATTCAAGTGAAACAGTTGAACTTGAGTTATTAGAAAGTTTTGCCCTGGGCGGAGTTGGTGAAAGTTTGAATAATGAGGAGTTCAGCCACTTGAAATTACACCGATTCCGTTCTCATTGGTGCAGTGAAGCCATGCAGGAGACCGTCGAGGCGGTTGATTGGAATATCGAACGCTATCCGATGCTTTTCCCGATTTACAACGAGCGTTTCGGAGAGGGCGGGCTCATGCCGACTGCAAGTTTCCACCCATTTGCGGCGGCAGAAGACCCCTTTAACGGCATTTGCTGGGGTGCATATTTAGGCTGGAGCGGAGCATGGCAGATGGAATATTCATTTCACCGGGCATTAGGTTTATGTATCAGCGGAGGCTTGGCGGATAGAGACTTCGGGCATTGGAAAAAGGCGGTAAAAAGTCAGGAAAAAATTGTCGCTCCCACTGCTCTAATTACTTGCTGTCGAGGCACTTTCAATCAAATGTGCGATCTTTTGGTGCAGGGCATGGATAGAATGCGAAAATATTTGCCGATTGAGGAAGATTTGCCGATTATTTTCAATGAATGGTGTACAAGTTGGGGAAGCCCTGCTGAAGACAATGTTTTACCTTTGGCTGACAAACTCAAAGATTTACCGATTAAATATCTCGTTATGGATGCCGGATGGTATCAAGATGACGAAACCCCTGAATGGCACTTAATGCAGGGCGATTGGGTAGTAAATAAGCGTCTTTTCCCGAATGGGATTAAATTTGTTGCCGATAAATTGCGAGAGAAAGGACTGATCCCCGGAATCTGGTTTGAAGCAGAAGCAGTAGGTTCTAAATCAAAAGCGTGGAATGACCATGATAATTGCTGTCTCAAAAAAGACGGCAAATCAATCGTAGTTGGCTCTCGCAAATTCTGGGACTTGAATAAAGAAGAAACTGTAAAAATTGTTGAAGATAGAATTGTACAATTTCTCAAAAATAATAACTTCGGCTACTTAAAAGTCGACCACAATGAGAATGTCGGTCGCTACATTGATAATGCTGACTCAAACGGCGAAGGAGTAAGACTTCAGGCAATTGCTTCACAGAATTTTTTCAAACGCTTGCAGGAGGTCAATCCCGATTTAGTAATTGAAAATTGTGCTTCAGGAGGACAAAGGATTGAGCCATTAATGTGTTCATTAACCGCCTTAAGTTCATTTTCCGATGCCCATGAACTTGTAACAATTCCGATAATTGCCGCCTCAATGCACCGGCTTTTGCCTTGCCGTCAGAATCAGATTTGGGCAGTTTTGCGAGCTGAAGCGGATGACAAACGCTTGGGCTACGTTTTAAGCGGCGGCATGCTCGGTCGAATCTGCTTATCAGGCGATATAGTCAAATTCAATGAAGCACAAATGGCAATCGTCAAAAAAGCTCTGAATTTCTATTTGAAACTTGTTCCGACTCTGAAAGACGGTATCTCTGACATCAAAGGCGATTTCAGCAAAAGCCGTGCATTCCCGATTGGCTGTCAAATTGTAGAGCGAGTACGCCGTGACGGCAAAGAATTAATGCTGGCATTCCACGCATTTAATCGTCCGCAACAGACAATTGAATACCGTCTTCCTGAAGGAACTTGGCGTTTAAGCGATAAGTTTTCAATCGCTGATACGGGTGAAATTGAAGTTAAAGATGGCAAAGTAATATTGCATAATGCCGCTGAATTCAGCGGTCATGTGCTGCTTTTTGAGCGAGTAGAGTAAAAATTCATGGCTATTTGGACGCATGGAGTGTCCGTTGAAAGGTCATGAGGGCGTTGGTAGAGGTTTTGTTTTTTTGTGGGGACTAACGCCGTCCCCACACCCCTACGCAAGGGCATCAGCCCTTGACCAAAAGAGATGCGAAAATTTTTCAAATTTTCACATCTCAAAATTTTTATCCATATTCATGGACGAAGGCAACAACTTTT
>JAFTJQ010000084.1 GCA_017456285.1 Lentisphaeria bacterium | reverse complement strand
TAAAAATCCCTTAAAACTCAAACTTGGTTCCCATATCCCAAAATGTTGTAACCCCCAATTGCATATATCAACTCGCGGGTATAGGTCTAAATATTCACTACCATGTGTTACCGAATATTGATCTACTGTTGGCAAAATATGTGGCACTTTGCCAATTCCATCTGCATACCCTATTTCCCAGGGGCACCAACGAGAGCTCATAGAGTTCCTTGTTGCCAAAAATAAGAACATATCAGCTTGTTTTATCCTTAACTGTAGTTTTACAGCAGTTTTTTTATTTGGAGTATCTGGCATTGAAGTATCCAACCAATCGACATATAAGTCGACATTTTTTTCTCTGAATGATACAACTAAACCTTTTACCAAATCAACATCCTTATGACTATGGCATAAGAACGCTTTTTTTCTATGCTGAATTGATTCCAGAGCGATCCCGAAATTAGCCGTTTTTTCCAAAGAAGCATATTTTTGAGATGCTCTTAACAAGTCTTGTTGTTTTAAAGGCATATTTTCCCTCCTATTATAAAAATCATACCCTCACGGTTCTGGTTAAAAGTAATTGCATCAGGGACTTTTTCTTTTGCTCCTGCTGCGCGAGTTCCTGTTCAAGCAAATTGATTTCCTTATCTGCTGCGGACAAAATATCGGCAATGGCTTGTTGCTCTACAGTAGAAGAAGGAATTTTAATCTTACTTTTCATCAGCAATGTTTTAGATATATTGAACCTTGTTGCGCCTTGTGCTAATTTGTTCAATATGATTCTCATATAATCTGAACGCAAATAATAAGCAGCAAAAAAAGGAAGTAGTGTCTCAAAATCATACAGGCGAAAACCGAAACAGAAACTATTTAAATATGTATTATTTACATCTGCCAAAAACACACTGCTCATTCCAACTTCTTCTGGTGTTTCTGATGAGGTTGTAAAGAAAATGTCACCATAACGAACAAGATTTTGGTTTTCATGCGGCTTTATATCAACTTGTTCTAATTTGTTCACATCCACAATAGTATTTTCGAAAATATTCAAATATGGAACAAAAAAAGAATTACCGCATTCAAAATCTTTAGCAGTTTTTCCTGCTAACCCGGAATATGTTTCTCCTAATTCATTTAGCTCAAATTCCTTCCACTCGCCGGAGAAGCCGGGAAGGCGGAAGCCGCTGTCGGGATTGAGAAGTTTCTGCATCAAAGCCTTTTTCTGCTTTTTCTTTTCCGCAATCAACTCCTTTTTCAAAGCAATCACCCGATCGCAACACCCCAAAATATCCGCAATCCTCCGCTGCTCCTCCAGCGGTGGATTGGCAATTTGTATTTTGAAAAAGTCTTCCGTGGAAACATTCAGCAAACCGTGATTGCGAGCTCCTTCTTGAGCAATTTTATAAATTTCCCGATAAAAATGATCACTTTCAAAGTAATATGAATAAAAATCTGCACACACTCCATCTTTTGCAGCAAAACAAATATACAACGGAGAAACTACTCCGGATTCATAGCGTTCAAGCCGTTTGGTAGCCCCCCACGGATAACCATCTGAATAACTTTTATTATAAGCAAATTCACCTTTGTACAGTAAAGGATAGCCGGAAGTATTTTCACTCGCATACTGATGGTTATAATACTCAAACTGATTAATCAATCCATGTTGTGCTGAAATAGTAAGTACATTGGTATTACCAACACTATTTTTATTGGTAATACGCTGAAATTTGTCTGATAATATACAAAAATTATTGTTGTTCATAATGATCCACCAACTCACGAAGTTTTGGCAAAAATTCTTTTTGAAGTTGCAAACATTTTGCCTTGTTGTCATTCGGATGTTCTTCCAAAAACGTCTCCCCTAAAGAGATAATTTTTTCCCAAAAGTTGAATTGCTTTTCAGATTTTTTATTACATAGATGATGCCTAATGATGTCTTCGAGCATATAATGAGTTATTTCTCTAAAGGCTTTAGTCTTTAGGCTAATAAGTTTATTCCATAAGATCTGAGGATTGCTGTCGGTAAAGATATCTGCCCGTTGATAATCAGGTGAACAAATTTTCGCATATGCCCGATTTTTATCGGTTATATCATTAATAAATTTTTTATAGCATTCATCTATATTTTCTTTGCATTTTTCGCGCATTTTTATTTCAAGGTGTGCTGTTATGTCCTTAAATTCATCTGAATTGTTTGCCTGAAAGCCATAACCTCCGTAACTTTCCAAATAAAAATTAATATCAGCTGAAACATTATTCCAAGACAAATTGTTTCCGATTGAGTCTAAATATTTTTTTGCATCAAGCACAATGTCTTCTGCCGAAGCATTTATAAAGCCATTTTTTGACATATTTACTAAAGTCATAAATATATGCAGTATAACAAAAGGATTTTTGTGCTTTTGTTCTGAAATTTCTTTCATCACAGCGTTATAAACTGTCTCAATATCTTCATCATCCATTTCATAAAAATGCCATAACTTCTCCCAGTTCGGAATGTCAGGATTTACTCTATTGTGAATATGTTCGATCAAATTGGATGAGTCGACTGGTTTGTGGTCAAAAATATTGATCCAGTTTTCAATTTCAATAAAAGTATCGCCAATCCAAACAGGAAATGTCTCTCTGAAATCCGTTCTTTTCTCAGTTTTCTCATCATCTAACGGAAAATATTTCGCACAAATACTGACATCTTTAATAGTCAAAAACTTTGTCTGTAAACAATAGAACATTACCAAAAAACGCAGAAAAAGTTCTTTGAATATTTTTGATCTATATCCTTTTAGTTGTTCGTTTTCAAAAACGTTTTCGAAGACAAAATAAAATTCCCTAATTGCCGCATTAATTATTCGATAGTTGACTTGCTCTCTTTCGCAGTATTTATTAACTTTGCTTATTTCCAATAAGATTGCATCCAAATGCTCGTGCAACAAATCTTCCAGTCCAGTATCCGCAAACTTTTTAATCAGTGTTGGCAATACTTCGGCATTTTGATTTTGAATACTAAATGTTTTACCAATTATTTTTTCCTTGCGGGATAAGTATTCTTCTTGGGCATCTTCTGAGAATTTGCTTTCATCTCCAATAATGATAGTATGAAAATTTTGCTGTTCTACAAGATCAGACAAAAAACCAAGAACTTCTTTGGGCTCCAGCAATGTCCTTTCTAAGTCATCAAAAACAAATACAGTATTTCCAGGAACACAATTTGCTAAATCACCGATATTAAAGACATTGTCGACATTAAAGAATTTTGTAATTCCATATGCTATTGTTCTGCCTACGGAAATAACCCCTTTGCATATTTTCGAATTAAATTCTTTAGGAGCCAAAGCAAGAAGTATTTGCGGTATAACATCATTGCATTGTTTTATACCATTAAGACTTATATAGCAAATCTTTTTATCTTTTTTTGCTTCAATATACTTCTTAATGAAATAAGTTTTTCCGCACCCCCATTCGCCTTTTAGCATAACAGCATAGTCGGGAGTCGGTATTTCCAAATAGTGATCCAAATATTTTTCAATATGTTTATTCATAATTATCCTCTACAAAATGATAATATAGCTATAATTAAACTTACAAATCCAATGATCAAAGCTATATTAGATTTTCTTCCACTTGTTCTAAATTCATGCTCCAAACGCTGATTGATTTCTACTTGCTTTGCCAATTGTTGCTGCAATAATTGATAGGACTCAATATTCGCTTTTGCCCCTGCGATTTGAAGATTTTGCAATTTTTCTTCTTTTTGTTTTTCTTCGTTGTACTTTCCCAAAGATATAGCACTATGTGGAGACGAAATATTATTCATTGTTACCTCCCAATAACTTACTATTCTGCTCTTCGATCAGGATCTGCATCTGCTTGATGGCAACTTGGTTCAATCTTTCAAGGCGTTGCGGCTGAGCAAGTTTTTCTTCAATAAAACGGCTTGGACTCATGGTGAATGAGTTTTCTCCGGCTTCCGCTAAAAGGGGGTCGAATTCGACCCCTTTAAAATCCGGGTTATGCAGTTTTTCCCACAAGCCGACAAAAGACAGGGTACTGCGGCTGCGGAGCCAGTTTTTTACCACATCTTTCGGTTCAAGCGGATTTTTCAACGCCGCAATATCAGTTATGCAAACATAATCCAAGCCATTATGATTAAGAAAACGGACATTACGCCCATGAACATTCAATTCTTTTATTTTACTCATTGTTTATCCTCACAAGCCAATCTCTTTAAGATATTTATCCATTTGAGCTTCCACGACTGCAAGTTTTTCTTTGATTCGTTTGATGTTACCTTGAACTTCATCAATATCAATCAACTCTTCCGCTTCAAAGGTATCTACATAACGTGGGATATTGAGGTTATATTCATTAGTTTGTATCTCTTCCAAAGTCGCTACATGAGCAAATTTTTCAACATCTTCACGCTTGATATAGGCATCAAATATCGCCTGAATATGTTTTTCTTCCAAAAGATTCTGATTTTTCCCTTTGGTATAACGTAAATTCCCCTGTGCATCTTTCTCCGAAGCGTCAATAAACAACACATCATCAGTTGTACGGTTTTTCTTAAAAATCAAAATGCAAGCTTTGATACTTGTTCCAAAAAATAAGTTTTCCGGTAAGCCAATTACTGCATCCAGCCAATTCCTATCAATTACTGCCTGACGTATCCGCCCCTCTGATGCTCCACGGAAAAGCACCCCATGCGGAACAACTGCTGCCATTCTGCCAAAATTTTTCAAACTTGCAAGCATGTGCAACAGAAATGCCCAATCGCCTTTGCTAGCAGGCGGAACTCCCAATCCAAAACGATGATGGCGATCCAAATTTGCTTCCATTTTGAATTTTTTATTTTTTCCCTTTTTATCTGAATTTCCGTCATCTTCTCCGCCGGGGTTAAAACCTTCTGCCCATTTGTCAAGTGAAAACGGCATGTTTGCGACAATTACATCAAACTGTTTTAAATTACCGTCAGCATCAAGATGAAGAGGATTTGAAAGCGTATCTCCCCATTGGATTTGTGCATCAGGCACATCGTGTATAAAAAGATTCATGCGTGCCATCGCATACGCAGAACCATTAATTTCCTGTCCGTAAATCCCCACCTTTTTTAAGTCTGCCTGCTTCGCTGCGCGTAAAAGCAATGATGCAGAACCGCAAGTTGGGTCGTAAATAGTTTCATCATTTTTAGGGGCAGTTAATCTCCCCATAAGTTCAGAAACCATCGGAGGGGTAAAAAACGCACCCGCTTTTTGACCTGCTTTTGCAGCAAATTCACCAATCATATATTCATAAGCATCTCCGATAACTTCGGCAGCGGTTTGACCTTCCGGAACAACAATTTGACTCGGGTGAAGATTCAGTTCATGGAAATCTTCCAACAGTAATCGAAGTTTTGTATTTTTTTGTTGTTGATTGCCGAAAACAGCTTCCGCATTAAAATCAATTCCACGAAAAATACCACGTAATTCACCATTCAAATCTTCAATTCCTTGCAACGCCTGATTAATTGTCGCACCGATATCAGAATCAAAACGCTTATCATATAGATATTGATATCGTATGTGTTCTGCAAGCTGAAATGGTAACCTGGGAATCGCACGGTCTATACGCACTTGATTGCCATCATAACGTTTTTTTAACTCATTTAAATTTTCTTCGTAAGTGTCATTCAAAAATTTGATAAAAAGCATTGTCAAAACATAATCCTTGTAATTCGCCGCATCAATCACTCCACGAAAAGTATCTGCACCCGCCCATAAAACTCTTTTTATATCTTCAATTGTAGTCGCCATTTTGGTTTTTCCTTATATTTTATACTTATATGTTAATTTAATTATACAATTTTGCTGTTATCACTTGCAATAAGTGTTTGTTTTCTAAAATTAATTTGGTCAGTAATGCATTACGCAAACTTGCTTTTCGCCAAAACATTCCTAATTTTTTTTGTACTGGTAATTCTGGTAAGGGAATTTCACATCCTCCCAGCTGACTCCCAGTCACAGCTGAAACTTTGGTGCTTATCCCGGATCGTTGCGATATTTGAGCCAATGTTTGGGAGCAACTTAATATAAACGCCAAATAATAAGAATCTAAAAATTCCTTATTAGGGCGAATCACAAAGAGATTTCCTGATGGCAAAACTTGTATGTTATCTTCAAATACTACTGCACAATCAGGGTTTAATCGTTTAATAACAACATCTCCTTTTTGCAAACAAGCTATTTCATCACTTAAAACACGACGAATCTTTCCATATTCTCCAATAATTCCTTCTTCCGAAAGTTGAACCGGCAATAAGGCATTATAAATCTGAATATCATCATCAAGGCTTTTTTGCTCTTGTACTCCCGGTATAATTTTTGCGCATTCTGCTATTGTTTTTTTTGCATGTTTCATAAAAATATCTCAATAGTTTTTTTCAAAGCTCCCGGAGATTTTTACTCTCCGGGAGTTACAATTTACTTAGGCATATTGAATAAGTTGCCAAGTAACCGCTTTGCCGTTATATGGAGGCATCCGATTACCTTTGGCAATCGGAGCCGTAGTTGAAGGATATCCAACAACTTTCCAGATTCCGGAAGCAGGACATACTATTCCTGTTCTTACAGTCATAATATTACCTTTCTTTGAAAAAATTACAAGCCATTATCCCTAAACGCTTGACTTTTACCAAAAGACTGCTATATTAATATTAATATGCATATTAATATGCAGAGGGATATCCCTTATTAAGAGGCTTAATGGCTAGATTAAGTCTCTTTTTTATTTTCATATAATTACAATAGCACCATTTTTTATAAATGCAAGTAAAAAACAGAAAAAATGTAAGATTTTTTGCAATGTTGTGGTTTAACAATGAAAAATATTTTGAATTCGGTGTGTTTAAAAGGGTATAACACTGTAATAACGATATTTAGTAATGTCAATCACAAATAAAATTTTATTCTGGGAAAAAATTGTGTAAAGTGTTTTATTTTTTTATCAAATAAAAAAGATTAAAGTAATTATTAAATAAATCAAATCACTTTACCCAAATCAATACCTCCCAAAAGAGCAAACCAATTCTCCCCCCCCCCGCGACAAATCCTTGATACAATATAAAAGCGTATTTTTGCATAGATTCTCTCAAAATTCTCTGTTTGGTAAGGTCGGTGATCCTTTGGGGTGATTTTATTTGTTTAGGTATAAGATAATCGCTAAAAAAAAGAAGTGTATTAAATTTAATACAGATTTATAAAAATGGTGTTAAAAAACACACTTTTAGTTTTGATAGAGTATCAATAATGCTTGACAAAAACTTTTATTTCTGCTATACTTATAAGTAAAAAATTAAAGCAAGTTTATGGAGATATATCAATGATAAAACCTACTAAAACAAATAAAAAATTGCAGGAGCGATTAGCAAGGATATATATACAAAAAATTCGTTCAAGTCAATGGATTGTTGGCAGCAAAATTTCTTCTATTCGCTCTTTGGCTGTAGAATATGGCGTTGCTGCCGGAACTGTTGCAAAAGCGATTCGTATTTTGGCACAGGACAATTATGTTTCAATTCGCCCCGGTAGCGGGGTTTATGTTAATTCGCCTGATCAATGGAGAGATTCATTCGATACAGAATTATCCGCAATCGATCCATTGTTGGAAAAACAGGAGGAAACAAAACCGGTTTTGCATTTCCTTTTTCATTTAAGCAGTATTGATAATTCCGATAACCGTATCAGAACAAGTTACTTGTTGCATTATACTACGATCCTTTGCTATATGCAGGAAGAGGCTGAGGCTATGAACTGGCAATTGCGAATCGGCAGTGCAGAGAAAATTGATGAAATTTTGAAGCAAGCGACTAATGAAAACACCAGAGGGGTGATTTATATGCCTGACTTTGGGCATACTGTGGATTTGGAATGGCCGGAAATAAGATTTCCCAAAGTATTATTTTCAATCGGAGAAAAGAGTCTTTTTTCAAATTATGTTACTCCTGATAATTATACTGGCGGTTGTCAAGCGGCAAAATACATGCTGCAAAAAACACAAAAGCAATTAATTATTAGTGGTAATGATTGGGAGAAAAATTATGTAGGGAATCGCCCTTATCGTGAGAGATTACAAGGATTCATGGATTTGTGCCTTGGGGAAAGGCGGGAAAAACCTGAGGTGCGTGTACTTAGTAATATTACTGAATTAAGAAAAATTTTAGATGAAGTTATGCTGATTCCGAGAGAGATGCGACCCGGATTGGTTTTTCTTGGAGATAATTTTTTAAGTAACGATATTGAGGGAATTTTAGGGGCATATTTTATTGAAACAGATTATTACAAAGAAGTTGATGTGATCGTTTTTCAAGATTATAATCAAACTGATTTGAATTGTGCTTCGATTTGTTTTTCTGTGCGTCAATTCTGCCGAGAGGTGATTGATTTGATTCGTCGAATCTCTCTTTATCCGGAAGATGTTCCGATTAGAATCAAAATTCCGATGAAATTAAAGTTGCCGAAAGATATTGATTAAATTATTTAATATTAACATAGGAGTAGAAAATGTCAGAAAAAATGAAGATAAAAGTCGATTTTTGTGTAGTCGGCGGTGGTTTGGCAGGGATGTGTGCCGCTTTGGCAGCTTCCAGACGGGGAGCAAAGGTTGCTTTAATGCACGACCGCCCCGTGCCGGGGGGGAATGCTTCAAGCGAAATTCGCATGTGGGTTTGCGGAGCAAGGGGGAAAAATATGCTCGAAACAGGGATAATTGAAGAGATTTTACTTGAAAATCTTTATCGTAATCCGGGTGCAGTGCCGGCATTATGGGATAGTATTTTGTATGGGATTTTAGAATATGCACCTAATTTGAAACTTTTTTTGAATTGCAGTTGCCAGAGTTTGAAAATGAAGAATTCTTCTGCCATCAAGTCAGTTACAGGGTATCAAACTACTACTCAAACTTTTATTGAAGTTGAAGCAGATTACTTTGCTGATTGTTCCGGAGATAGTGTTTTAGCGCCTTTGTCAGGAGCGAAATTCCGCCACGGGAGAGAGGCAAAAGGTGAGTTTAATGAATCCATTGAACCTGAAGTTGCGGATACACATACTATGGGAAACAGTTGCCTTTTTCAAGCTCGCCAGCTTCGCAAAAAGGTTAAATTCACTCCACCTGTTTGGGCAAGAAAATTCCGTTATCGTGAAGATATTCCACCCTATAGAGGGACTTTGCTCGAAGGTTTGGAGAATTTCTGGTGGATGGAAACCGGTGGCATGGGTGATACAATTCAAGATACTGAAGCAAACCGGAGAGATTTACTTGAAATCGCATTTGGCATTTGGGATTATTTAAAAAATTACGCCCCTGAAAAAGAGAAAAATGCATATTGGGAACTTGATTGGGTTGGTTTCCTCCCCGGCAAAAGAGAAAGTCGTCGTTACGAGGGTGATTACATTATGAGTCAGAATGATGTAGATAGTGCAGGGAAATTTGATGACCTAATTGCTTACGGTGGTTGGACTATGGATGATCACCATCCAGCCGGATTTTATCATGTCGGCGAACCGAATAAATTTCATCCTGCACCGTCGCCATTCGGGATACCTTACCGCTCGATTTATTCTTGCAATGTGGATAACTTATTTTTCGCAGGACGCAATATCAGCGTAAGTCATGCGGCATTAAGTGCGACCAGAGTTATGGCAACTTGTGCGGTTTTGGGACAGGCGGTTGGAACTGCGGCTTCGATAGCGATTGAAAAAAAGATTTCACCTCGTGAAGTCGGAGCAAACTATATTAAAGAGTTACAGCAGAACTTAATGGAAGATGACTGCTATTTGCCGAATTTTGAGCGTACAATTCCTGAATTGAGTCGAAATGCTGAATTGATTGTATCAAATAATGGAAATGCAGAAAATTTGCGTAACGGTTGCGACCGTATAATCGGAGATAATTTGAATGCTTGGGTTGCAGAAAATGGCGACTATGCTGAATATCGTTTTGCCAAAGCGGAAAAAATCTCTAAAATCCGTCTGATTTTGGATAGCGACTTGTCAAGACCTGAAAAAAATATTGTGGCACTTCGTACTTTGAAACAGCCTGATATGAAACTTCCTGCGACTTTGGCAAAGAGTTTTGAAATTTCTTATCAGGATAGTAAGGGTAAATGGCATTTGCTTGAAAAAGTTGAGAATAACTTTCGCCGATTGGTTGTTTGGGATAACTTGGGACTTGAAGTGAAAGCGGTGCGGTTTAAACTTAGTCGGACTTGGGGCAACAAAAAGATTAATATTTTCTCATGGGATATTGCATAATGAAAAATAGAAGATTTAATAAAATTATTGCGTTGACCGCAGCTTCATTTCTCTGCGGTTGTGCAAGCTACACAACTTGGACGACCAAAGGGTTTGAAGATTTCAGCAAAGGTTCTTTCGGCAACGGGGGACAGAATTTGTATGTGTCCAAAGCGGGGGTGCTGCAACGAATTTATCAGTATGATTTGGATAAAGACGGATTTTTTGACTTGGTTTTCTGCAATGCACAGGAAGACCACGAGTCAGCAAATTCTTTTGTTTATTCAGATGTGATGAATGATAGTTTGCGAAAGAAAATTGAACTTACAGGACATGGAACAGTCAATGGGTTAGTTGCGGATTTAAATAATGACGGAAGCGACGATATTATTATGACTATGAAATACGATGCCGCAACTTACGACTTGAATTCATCGCTTTATTATGGAAGCAAAAATGAGGAATACTCAACTCGTTGGATGAACTATCTTGCAACCCCGATGGCTGAAAGTGTGGCACAAGGTCGTTTCTGCGGAGAAGAACATCCAAGTTTAGTTTTTGTTTCACGAAGAAAAATCAGAGTTTTCAAGCAGAGTGTGCATGGATTCGAAATGCGGAAATTTACTGAAATTCCTATTGAAGCAAGACAAGTTGGGGCAGGGGATTTCGATAAGGACGGATTTGATGATGTCGCAGTTTTAAATTCAAACGGTGAATTACGAGTCTATTGCGGAAGCAAAAATGGTATTGACTGGGAGAATCCTTTTGAGTGTCCCGAAAAAGTGTTACCATTTAATTTGTGGTCAAGAGAACTAAATAAAGAGGCTAAATTCACCAGACTTAATGAGCCAATGCCGCTTTTACAAGTTATTGAGTTGAATGGGAAAAAATGTATAAGTTTAATCAGCCGAAAAGATGTTAAATTTTTCAGCATGATGGAGAAAGGAAAGTTTGCCAATGAACTTACCTTGCAAGTTGCAGATGCTCATGGAGTTGCAATTGGAGATTTAAATGGAGATAAAATTAATGATATTGCTGTTGCTGCAAGAACTTTTGTAAAAGACGGCGAAGAAACTTCGCAAATTTTCTGGGGAAGCAAAGAGGGTTTTTCTATTAAATCAATCACAATTCTTCCAACTTACCGTGCGGTAGATTGCGTAATCAGCGACTTGGATAATGACGGTAAAAATGAACTTGTAATTTGTCAGGCTCATACTCCATATATGTATTCAACCGAATCGTTGATTTTCAGTAATTTAAGTTCAGATATGGAAACTGCTGAAGTTGCTAAAAAACTTCCAACCGATGATGCAAGACGGGTTTTTGCTGTAAATCGCGGTACTGGAAAAAAAGAACTGCTTTTTATCAATAACCGTTCACGCACACTTATCGGCTGTTTGTATGCTTCAATTTATCACGCAGACAAAAAAGGTTTTGATCGCAATCGCTTGACTAAACTTGATGCCCATGGTCCAGTGGACTCATTGGCGGCGGATTTGAATGATGACGGCGAAGTCGATTTGCTTCTTGCAAACTGTTCAGAGGATTCAATTTGGCTTGACCCCGGTTCATTTTTGCATTATAGTCCCTTTACAAGCAATCACAAAATGGAGAAACTTCCAACTAAAACATCTCATGGAGTGGTAAGCGGAGACTTTAATAAGGATGGATATTTGGACTTGGCTTTTTCTGACGCCCTTAATCCATATTTAAGAATTTTTATGGGCGGCGAAAATGGATACAGCAAATATGAAGTGCCATTGACTTATAAAGGAAAGAAAATTACCACTACTCCACGCTGGATAACTGCGGGAGATTTGAATGGTGACGGATATTTGGATTTGGTAGTGCCGTTGATTATGGAGGAATCAAGTTATATCCTCTGGGGCGGTAAAGAAAAGTTCAGTTTCGATAATGCGCAGGAACTCCCCGTTTATCATGGTGTTTGTGCGAGAATTGCCGATTTGGACAAAGACGGACTGCCTGATTTGGTTTTCGGTGGATTTTTCCGCATGCCGAATGCAGGAATTACTCCGAGCCCGGAACCGCATAACTCATTTGTGCATGTTTTCTGGAACAGCAAAAACGGTTTTTCAAGCGAAAAGAAAACACTTCTTCGCAGTGATTGTGCTGACGGGATAACAATTGCCGATATGAATGGTGACGGATATTTGGATATTTTTGCCGGAAGTTATCAGAATGGCAAAGAGCGTGATATTGATTCATTCATTTATTATAATAGAAATGGCAAATTTGATTATTATGATGTTACCAGACTCCCTACACACTCTGCATCTTGCGGACTTGCGGCGGATTTTAATCAGGACGGCAAAATCGACCTCGCAGTTGCCAATCATAAACGTTTCGGCGATCATGTCGGAGAATCTGAAATTTGGTGGGATATTGCACATTGGTCAATGGATAATGTTACCGCGTTGCCGACTAATGGTCCGCATGGAATTACATCTGTCGATGTCGGCAATCAGCTTGACCGCTCGGATATGGAATTTTATACAAGCAAACCACAGCTTTTAAGGAGTGGAGCAAAGGGCTTTTCTTTCGGAGTCGAGGGTGATTTACCTGAAAAAACTTGGGTAAAACTGCAACTTCGAAGTGCTAAAACTCTTGAAACTCTTGAAAATGCTCAATGGAGTGAGTTTATCCAAGTTGGTGAAAGTATTAAATTTGACATTGCAGAAAATTCTTATGTGCAATACCGTTTGGAAATTGGAGCCGAAGGCTGTTTAGATACACCGAGGATCACAGAAGTAAATGTGATTTTTGAGAACAGAAACAATTAACAAAGGAGGAAAAACATATAAAGCAAAAATAGTTTGTCGGTGATAGAGTTTTTCTATCAAAGCAAGAGTAAAATTGGAAGTTTTTAAACAAAATGGATAAATAAAAATTTCCGCAAAAGTGAATGAAACAATTTTTATTCAAAACGAAAAGTACTTTTAACAAATTAGGAGAAAGAAAAAATGAAAAAATTTAACTTTACTTTGATCGAACTTTTGGTTGTAATCGCAATTATCGCAATTTTGGCTGGTATGTTATTGCCTGCACTTAACAAGGCTCGTGAAAAAGCTCGTCAAACCTCTTGCGTTAATAACTTGAAACAACTTGGTGTTGCCGAATTGATGTATACCAATGACAACCAGGATAATTACATGGTTCATACCGAAGGCAATATCGGCCGTTTTTGGTGGAATGCTTTGGAGAATACCACAAATAACTATTTTATGGGACCGTATTTGGGTGTTACCAGTAATTTAAGCCGCAAAACTTCGGTTGACTGCCCAAGCAACAGCATCGGTTATGATCCTAATGGCGGTCACTTGGACTATGCTTACAATCGCCACCTTTATGAAAAGAAGGTCGGTGGTATTGCTCGTGCAAGCGATAAAATCATGTTCTTGGATGCGAACAATCATACAGTACTTTCTACTTCCCCGATTCTGTCAGTTAATGCTGTAGGTACTGCTATTGTTAAAGCTACTACTGCCGGGTTGTATCAGTTCATCCATAATGATAAAGCAAATGCTTGTATGGCTGACGGTCATGTTCAAACATTTGATAAGGACAAAATCGGTTATTCTAACTTGCATGCAACCGTAGATACCATGTATGAAACTTATAAATGGTAATATTTGATTAACAGGAATAATAGCAGATGAAAAAATTATTAGTAATTTTGAGTGCCGTTGTCGCTTTGACAGCGGCACAAGGAGCGACACATGTCTTCTGCGGAGCAGGAGACAATTTGTGGAATCCTGCTGTGGAACCGGTTGACAGTCCCGAAGCAATCGAATCCATGCTTGAATGGATGAATAAAAGTTACGGGATTGACCGTATCTATTGGCGTGCATTAAAAGAATGGTCAACAATGCGAACTGATGGTTTTGCTCCGGAAAATTTAGAGTGTCATGGTTGGTGGCGTTTAATGGTTGATAAGTATGATATCGACCGTGTTGTTGTAGAATCCGCACATAAAAAAGGTATGGAAGCTTTTTTCTATACAGGGATTTATGAACATGGGTTACCGCCTGAATCATGGGGACCATACTTTTTTGAATTTCCTATTAGAATGCAGCACCCTGAATGGTGCGAAATTGACCGTTTCGGTGAACGTCGCGCCCCGGGGCCGATTTCATTTACTTATCCGGAAGCAAGAAAAGCTTTGATTGATCAGTATATGAAAACCATGCTTGATTACAATTATGACGGCATTAACTTTTATACCTATGTGGAAAATTACGGTATCCGCTATGAGCATGAGTTCGGTTTCGAGCCTGCGGTCGTAGCGATGTTTAATGAAAAATATCCCGATGTGGACTTGAAAAAGGATAAACTTACCACCGAACAAGCCGAATATTGGTACGCATGCAGAGGACATTTTACTACCGTGTTTTTGCGTGAATTGTCTTTTGAACTTCGCAAAAACAATAAAAAACTCTCTATAATTATTGATGCTCACGAGCCGGATTATTGTCAGCCGTGGTGGGGTATGCCGATCCGCGGTACCGGTAAAATCAAAATGGACTATGCAACTTGGATAAAAGAAGGTATTGTCGATGAAATCTGGGTTCAGTTGGGCGAGTTGGAAGATCAGCAGAGAACTTTGGATATGCTTTTGAATTTGACCGCAGGAACTCAAATCAAATTGACTGTACGAGCTATAAATCCACTTGATTCACGCTGGAATAGTTATCGCAAAAAAGGCGTAACTCCGATTGCGGTTATTACTTGGGCGAAAAACGGCATCGAAAGTTATACCAAAAAAGTTGAAACGGCCTCTTCATTGGATTCAGCAAACTGGATGGTGAAAGCACAGGCTTGCCGTGACATTGCTTCCGGTAAAATTTCTGCTGATTCAGTTGATGTAAATAAGGTTATCAAACTTTTAAGTGATGACCACTTGCTTGTTCGCCGTAATGCTTGTGCCGCAATGGTAGTTTTTGCTCGTAAAGATAAGTCGTTGCTTGAATATGTCGAAAAGGCACTTTTTGACCAAGATTCATGCGTCCGTATCGGTGCAATTATGGCACTTGCCAAAGTTAATCGCCTTGAAAGCGTCAAGACTATTTTGAAGGCTGTTGAAAATGACCCGAACTTCCAGTTCCAGTTTAATGCGGTAACTGCGTTAGGAAATATCGGTGCAGTTGGTGAAGCGGAAATGCTTGAAGCATTAAAAAGTGAGTCATCAGCGGTTCGCAAAACTGCAATTCACGGACTTTATAAACTTGTAGTTTTGAAAAAATCAACCAATGTTGACGGCATTTTTGCAGCAATTTTGCCTTTTGCTGCTGATGTGAACGAAACTTTTGAAGTCAGAATTCGAGCAATTGAACAACTTGTTGGTATGAGGGGGTTAATTTCAGTTGAAAATCGTGGAAACTTGATTAACTTATTGAGCAATATGACTGAAAAGGAAGAAAATTATCGATTGCAATTAAAAGCAGCACATTCTCTGCGTTATTTTACAAGTTTATTTCCAGCTGCGGCATATCGCTTGAGAGCAAGAACTGCCCTTAAAAATCTTTTTGCTCAATATGGAGATGCAAGTACCCGTCCTGACAAAGCCTACGGTTGGCGTTATGTCGGTAATGCATTGCGTGCTTTCGGTGCTGACGGCTACAAAGTGATCAGAGAATTCCATGCAAATAAAGAGGATAAATTCCTTGCTTATCAGGCATGGCAGGTTCTCTATCAAGTGCAGGATTATGCACCGAAAACCAAAGGTTTCAGTTTGGTTGATGAAGAAACCGCAGTGAAAAATCATGAGTATGCTCCTGAATTTCCCGGCTGGCGTGCAGAATGGTAGTTAATTTTTAATGTATCGGGAGTAAAATCTCCCGATACTTAATTTGGAGATTTTTAATGAATATAAGTTTAATAGATTGGAGTATTCTCTTATTCTCAATTATTTTTATATTGGGAGTAACAGTATATTCCAAACGGTACAGTCGAACTGTATCGGACTTTTTGGCGGCTGACCGTCTGGCAGGAAGATATTTGCTTACTGTATCGGGAAGTTTCTACGGAGCAATCAGTTTGGTTGCAATGTGGGAAATGGTCTATACAACGGGGTTGCCGCCGCAATGGTGGAATAAATTACAGACACCTGCATTACTTTTTATGAGTTTAACAGGGTTTATAATCTATCGTTTCCGCCAAACAAGAGCTTTGACATTGGCTCAATTTTTTGAAGAGCGTTATTCGAGAAAATTCCGTTACTTTGCAGGTTTTCTTTGCTGGATTTCCGGGGTAATCAACTATGGTATTTTTCCATTGGTAACAAGTAATTTTTTAGTTCACTACCTTAACTTGCCTTTGCATTTTAACGTTGGAGGATTGGAAATTGCAACTGCTCCATGTGTCATGGCAATTTATTTGTCGATTGCAATTTATATTGCCTGTTCAGGAGGTCAAATTACTATTATGATAACCGACTTTTTGCAAGGGTCATTCATGATGTTGGTCTTTGTTGTTGTAATGCTTTTTCTGCTTGCTAAATTCTCATGGACTGATATTATGACAGGACTTGAAGTTGGGGCTCCCGCCGGGAAGTCAATGATTAACCCATTGGGCGGCAGTGCAACCGAAGATTTCAGTATTTGGTTCTTCCTTATCAATCTTTTTGCCGCAATCTATAATGCAAAAAGTTGGCAGGCTACCAGCGGTTATAATGCTGCCGCTAAAACTCCGCATGAAGCAGTTATGGCAGGAGTGATTGGTTCATGGCGACTTATGGCAACTCAAATGAGTGTGATTTTGATTCCTCTGGTGGCATTTGCCGTTTTGCATTTGGATAGTTTTGCCGATATTGCGGCACCAATCAAGGCTGATATTGCAAATTTGGGAGATCCGCAACTGCAAACTCAAATGACTGTTCCGATTTTTCTGCGACACATTTTGCCGATTGGTGTAAATGGTATATTTGCAGCGGTCATTCTTGGCTGTGCTTTAACGGTTGATGATACCTATACTCACAGTTGGGGGAGTATTTTCGTTCAAGATGTGGTAATGCCTTTGCGTAATAAGCCTTTAACTCCGAAGAAACATTTGTTTTACTTGCGATTGTCAGTTATCGGAGTCGGACTTTTTGCGTTCCTTTTCAGCTGTTTTTTCCCATTGAAAGATTATATTTTGATGTTTTTCGCTTTTACAGGAGCAATCTATCTCGGTGGAGCAGGGGCGGTTATTATCGGTGGATTGTACTGGAAAAGAGGTACAACTGCTGCTGCATGGACAGCTTTGTCAGTTGGTACAGTTTTGGGGTTCGGGGGACTGGTGCTTCAACAAACTTGTCCCGAACTTATTAAAACTATCCGCAGTTATGGTATTCCGATGAATGGGCAATGGATCTATTTCTATGCAATGATTACTGCAAGTATTTCATATATTTTGGTTTCATTACTCGGCCCGAAACAACTTTACAATATGGATAAACTTCTTCACCGCGGAGAATATGCAATCAAAGACGATGTGGTCAAAGGTGATGAAGCTTCTGCAGAGAAAATTAAAAAGTTCAGTTTTGCGAAATTGGTTGGAGTTACTGCCGAATTCAGCAAATTTGAACGTTTTGTATTCTATGCTTCATTCTGCTGGTCTATGTTGTGGTTTGCTTTGTTTGTTATTGGAACCGCAGGGAATTTACTTTTTCCGCAGTACATGTGGTGGAATTGGAATTTCTATTGGATGTTCTATATTGGATTAAGTATTTTATTCGGAATTATTTGTACTTTTTGGGTGTTTTTTGGCGGACTTCGGGACGCAAAAAGGCTTTTTATTGACTTGAAAAACAGAGTTAAAGAAAGTGCAGATGATGACGGTTTTGTAAGAAAGTAATTAAAAAGAAAAGAGGTTTTTATGAAAAAATTGCGTTTAGGTGTAATCGGAACTTGCTGTCGCGGCAAGTTGGCAGATTGGGCTCATCAAAAAGATAATGGTGTCGAAATTGTTGCAGGTGCCGATATTTACAATGAACAACTCCAAAGTTTTATAAATCGTTATAAAGAAAAAGGCAGTTCGGTTAATGGTTATTTGGATTATCGCGAGATGATTGAAAAAGAAGCTCTGGACGGTGTAATTATTACTTCGCCTGATTTCTGTCACGAAGAACATGCGACTTTTGCCCTCAAAAACAAAGTGGCGGTTTATTTGGAAAAACCTATTGCCATTACTTTGGAGGGAGCAGATAATATTCTTCAAACTGCTATGGATAATAAGACCCGATTGATGTTGGGACATAATATGCGTTATATGGATTTCGTGCTGAAAATGCGTGAGATTATCCAGTCAGGTATGATTGGGGAAGTTAAAGCAATCTGGTGTCGCCATTTTGTAAGTTACGGTGGAGATGCTTATTTCCGTGATTGGCATGCCGATAGAGCCAAAACCGGTTCGCTTTTGCTCCAAAAAGGTGCACACGATATCGATGTAATTCATTGGCTTGCCAATAGTAGAACTACCAGAGTAAGTGGTATCGGTTCGTTGAGTGTCTATGGTAATTTGCCGAGACGTGCTAATGAAAAGTTGGATGCTCTTTCTATTGAGGAAATTTGGGGGAAACATCATTGGCCGCCTGAAGAACAGAAAGATTTTTCACCTTTTGTTAATAATGAAGATATTAATATGGTTAATTTACAGTTGGCAAATGGAGTTCATGCAAGTTATATGCAGTGCCATTATACTCCTGACAGCTGCCGCAATTATACCGTTATCGGAACGCGTGGCAGAATCGAAAATTATGGCGATTACGGTGAAAATTGCCGAATTCAAGTTTGGACTCGTCGAATTGACCGCTTCGATATTGAGGGCGATATTACCTATCGCATGCCTGAACCGGGAGAAGGTCATGGCGGTGCTGATCCGGTAATTATCAATAGCTTTATTGATATGCTCCGTGGTACAGAAGTGCCAAATTCAACTCCGCAAGCAGCTCGCTATGCTGTAGCAGCAGGTATTATGGGAGCAAAATCCATTCGCAATAATAGCATGCCTTATGATGTTCCTGCATTAAGTGAAGAATTGGAAAACTTCGATTTTTCATTGAATAAGTAATATTATAAAAAATTATATAAAAAAACGGGACTTTTTTTAAGTCCCGTTTTTTTTAGAGATGTTTCAGTTGGAAAATATATTTATAATAAAAATAAATTAATATTGCACTCCACCCATGGCACATACTGCCGGAATAATCAAATGCGGCAGCACCATCTGCTGTTTCCCAAAGCGTAGTGGTTTTACCATCTTCAAGCATTGGCGAAAATATGTTAAGCAGTTGTTTTTCCAAGTAATTTTTTGTTTCTTCATTGTGATTTGCCATCACTTCTACTGTATAAAAAAGTGAAGACAATGTTGCTTTTATAAATTCACCATTCATTAGTTTTTTGATCAGATTCGCTTGTTTTACTTGTGGAACAACTCCGGTATATATTGCCAAGTAATTTACAAATTCAAATTTCATATCTAAGTTTTTATAAAATTTAACATAATTCAGCTCGTGATCATAAAAATAATTACAACATGCGGCACATAATTTTTCTGTAGCTTGATAATATTCTTTATTTGCTGTTATTTGATAGAGTTTTTTAAACATTTCAATTAAAAGCATATTATAGATAGAATCAACTTCATCAAATTCTCCTAAATGGTTAAAACTTATCGCATCATTTTGTCCATTTAATCCGTCTAAATAAATTTCCCATTCGTAAAAATTCCAAATATTTTTATCACAAGGGGCATAATAGAGCCCGCTTTCTTTGTCAAATCTTGCTAAAAGTGCTTCTATTGCTTTTTCTCGTAATTTTGCAGTTCTTTCAAAAACCCCCATATCATTGGAGTAAAGAGTATATTCGCAAATTGCATTAATCCAGTGAATTGTAAAAGAAGTTATTTGCAATTTTACTTCACATGGCGTACAAATTGCCAAAAGCCCGTTATCCCGCATGCTTTCTCCTAAAAATTCAAGATTGTAAGCTGCGTAATCGTAATTCCCCCATAGGTAATATCCGAAAAGCATTTGCCATCTGGAATCACCGGCATAAAGAGCCTGTTCT
>JAFTJQ010000083.1 GCA_017456285.1 Lentisphaeria bacterium | reverse complement strand
GTCCTAAAAAGGTTAAATTAAGCGATGTTCGAGAAGAATTGAGAAAGCACTTTTTTTTGTTGCAAGACAAAGAGGTTATTTGCGACTGCTCTAATCCCGAAGAAGCAAGCTGGTTTAATTATCTATTGGAAAACTTTAATGAATTGAAACTTAAAAAATTGGTGGCAACTTACACTAATCACTCACGTCCGGCTTCTTTTTATCTGCCGAAATTCCACGAGGATAGTTACTTTCGGTATAAGTTCAGATTTGAGATAACTTGCGATTCCTTTGAGGAAAGCATGCGTGATGAATAGCGGATTAAAAATTAAGAATGCAGAATTAAGAATTATCCTCCTTCGCCAAAGGCTATGGAGGACAGGGGAATTATAAATTATTGTAGGTGTCGTGCTTGTAGCACGACTAAAAGCGAGCCGTTCGGCTCGTAGACTGGATGCTTCGCAGGACATTCGTCCCGCTCTGCATGACATTGGTGGAGTTTTGCGACGGTGGCAGAGCAATTCCAAACTCGTCATTCAGAGCGAAGCGAAGAATCCGGAATTATAGTCGCGACCAATACACTTTCGACCTTGTTCGGGGAAATTGATGAGTGGAATTAACCCCTCAAAAAAAGCGTTTGGGAGGATTAGGAGCGAAAATACCTGACTTCTCCACCATGTCTGACTATTCAAAAACATTCGCTCTCAGACCACTCAGAAAAAGGTTGGATAAAAATAGAGAGGAAGGAAAAACAAATTTTCCTTCCCCTCAAAAATAAAAATCAAAAACTTATTGCATAAGTTTCAGAGGTCTGGCACCACCTGAAGCAGATGGGCTTGAGAGATTACAAACTGCACTCCAATTAGCAATTGCAATTGTTTGCTCAATTGGCAAATCTTCATGCAAGCCATAAAGCACTCCTGCACAGAATGCGTCCCCTGCCCCATTCGTTCCTACAATGTTTTCAGCATCAATTGCGGCAGAGTTAAAAGTTTGACCTTTCTCGCCTTTTTTCATTACAAATGCCCCCTCCGGGTAATGGAAAATCACCAATTCTTTGACACCTGCCTCAAAGAACTTAACTGCAACTCTTTCCATTGCAGCAAAGTCCAATGAATCATCATCGAGTCGAATTTTTTCCTCAAAGGTATTGCCTGCTTCGATTTCATTGATTACCAAATAATCGATATAGGGTAAAGATGCTTTAACAACTCGACGGAATTTTTCAGGAGCTTCAGAAACAAAGTCAACGAGGGTTTTATAACCTTTTTGCTGCATGAGATTCAGGACTTTCGCCCCGACTGTACCGTATTCGGGATCAGCAGAATCGAGTTTATCCAGCAGCAAGAGATAGCCGAGATAGAAAATTTTGGCATCGATATTGACATTTACAAAATCTTCATAGTCCAAATTCGCATTTGCACCACGGCTTGAGAAAAAAGTTCTTTTGCCGTTTCCGCTCATTACATCGGTATACGAAGTTGGTTTAGTCGCATCTCGAATGATGAAATCAGAGTTGATTTTACGCTTACTAATCTCATTATAGAGATAATCACCATTACCGTCAACTCCGATTCTGCCGACTGCATAAAGCGGAATATCAACTTCCATTGCCGCTAAATCAAACAATACATTGCAGGGACCGCCGCCGCCCGCAACTTCCTGGGACAAAATATTGCACAACTCCCCGACCGCCGGGAAGCGGTCGATAGTTTTAATAATATCTACAATCCAGTTTCCTGCACCGATAATACCTTTTTTCATAATAACAAACTCCTTTCGGATTTTTTTACTTCAAAAGCTCCTGCAATGGCTTAAATTCAGGAGAGCCGAAGCCCAAATGATTGTGTTGAATCCAACCCTCTGCGTATTCAAACTTGCCGGATAATTCGCCCATTTGTTGACAATTTTTTTGCATGCTATCCAAATATGCATCCATGCCTTGACTTTCATCAAGCCAAACTTTTTGACTTTCATGGCAAGCAAGCATATCGCGTTTGATTTGGATAGTCGAAGTTACATCGATATAAAAGTCCGCAACCACAGGACGATTAAGTTGATCAGTACAACTATGAGGCATTGAGTGGTAAACTGCAACCTCTTTTAATGTCGCAGGATAATCCTGTTTGCACTTCAAGTTAGTCATACCACGGCAGAATGCCGCCGAAACTGCAATTCGTCCTGTATTAATATGGTCTTCCATATAGTCATAACTGCCATGAGTTAAAACAATATCAGGATTGACCTCACGGATAACTTCGGTTACTTTGCAGACATTTTCGTAATTATAAAATACTTCAATATCATCGCAAATGCTTTCATGATAAATTGCCCCAATCATCGCAGCGGCTTTCATCGCTTCGGCTCTACGCATTGCCACAATTGTTTCATAATCATGTTTGCAAGTTCCGAGTGAACCATTTGCCACATTCATATAATGAATTTCATACCCAGCTTCTTTGAGTTTAATCAAAGTTCCTGCCATGGTAAATTCAATATCATCAGGGTGACAGCCGACGGCTATCGCAGTTTTTTTAGTGCATTTCGACATCGCAAACTCCGAATCCATTTACATAAAAGTTAAATACCACATCATCATGCTCTGCCAAAAGTGACATCGGCACACTGCTGTCAACAATCTTATTTGCAATCATGTAAGTGCTTAAACGCTGACCGAATGGATTATCATGGTGTCCCGGATGCCAAATTGAAACTCTTTCAGCCTGCCAAGTTTGAACCGGCCCGACAGTTACCGCACTTGACGGAACATTCTGGACCGTGCCGCCGCCTGAAGTACGGGCATTCTGAATCAAGGTAATCGGATGAAGTTCAACCATGCGGGTTGAAAGTTGTCTGTATTCCGCAGAAGTCGGCGGATTATCAGCGTACTTGCCTTCACGGCGAACAGGATCATTGAAAGCCCAGTGCTTGGTTTCGCCCTGACCGCCCTGCATGATAACGCAACGAGCCTGACTGTATGACTTAATATACTCTTCGGGATTTTCAGTTGGGAAGTGCAAGTTTTCTTTGGGCATCATCAAGTCCTTGCGGATTCTTGAGAAGCACAAATCCCAGTCAGCTTTAGCAAATCCGAGCGGGAAATTAATATCAACAGCTTTGCCATCAACTACCCATTCGTCCATACCCCAGAAGTGAGCGTCTTTCAAGTTAAGCTCAAACTCATTAACCATTTGCGCAACAATCGGCAACTGCTCGGTCGGTCCGATCGGGCCGCAGATACCTGCAGGATTATCGGGAGTAGCCTGTTTCCAAGCGTGGATATACTCCAAAGCCTCTGCACAATAAAATTCCTGTAAAGTACTGAAAATATTAATTTTAAATCCCGGACGCTCCAATTTTTTCAAATCATTAATAGTGATTCTCGCTGCGGCATCCAAAATTTCTTTATCCAAAGTTGTATAATCCCACCAATCTTTTGAAATTTTGCTGTAATTTCTCATTTTTTACTCCTTAATTTATAAGTTAATTCAATTAATCACGATTAGAACCGAAGAGGCGAATTTTCTTACGCATGACATCCATCATTGCTTTTTCAGGTTCAACCTGTGCTACGCACTCAAGGAAGCCCAAATTCGGAGCCGCCTGAAGCACATCCATCCAACTTTTGTGCCAAGCGTACATCATTTCAGCACAAATATTTACCTTGCTGATACCATTGGCAATAGCGGCTTTGATTTGATCCTCTGGAGTGCCTGAACCACCGTGGAGCACCAAAGGAACTTTTGATACTTTGTTGATCTCCGCCAAAAGTTCAATCTGCAAGGTCGGAGCAGTTTTGTAAATACCATGTGCTGTACCGATTGAAACCGCCAAAGCATCGCATTTGGCTCGCTCAATAAACTCTTCAACTGAAGCAGGATCGGTATAGACATTGTGGTCATCTGCCTTGTTACCCAAAGCAGCACCCTCGCCCTGCCCTGCCTGTGCATCACCGACATGACCGAGTTCAGCTTCGACACTTACACCGTATTTGTGCATCAAATCTGCAACCTCACGGGTCAAGCGGATATTCTCTTCAAAATCTTTGCTGCTTGCATCAAGCATCACACCGGTAAAACCTGCCTCCGCACAACGTTTGCAGATTGCGAAATTAGTTGCATGGTCAAGCATGTATGCTACCGGCACCTTGGCATTAATCGCCGCATAATTTGCCGCATTTGCCCAAAAATTAAGTCTATTACCCGGCAAGTCGGGTTCAATCGCAGCCAAGATAACCGGAGAATTAAGTTCCTCCGCAACCTCTACCGCCATACGAATCATTTGAGGATTTGCAACGTCGAACATCGGAACAGCATATTTAGCTGCACGAGCATCCTGAAGAATTTCTTTTAAACTTACAAGTGCCATTTTTAATTCCTTTCTGTTAGGTTTTTAATTGAAAAAGTATTCATACCTATATAAAATAGCATAAAAAATAAAAAAAACTCTTGATTTTTTACGAAATTATGATACTTTATTAATCATTATGAAATGTCACATTGAAAAAGTATTGCCCGAACCCGACGAATCTATTGCAGTTGAACATGTTATAGGTCCGGTGGCTGATTGTATCTATCACCTCCACCCCGAGTATGAATTAACCTATGTGCAATCGGGATTCGGCTGTCGGTATATCGGAAATAATATCAGCAATTTTGAACCGGGCGATCTGGTGCTTATCAAAAACAACACGCCGCACTTTTACCACACTGACTTAAATGATGCCAACTGCGACGATTGGTGCAAAATTATGGTAATTCAATTTCGTGAACAGCACCTGCTCCCGCAACTTCCTGAACTAAATGACATCCGGGAGATGATTAATCAAGCAGGCAGCGGAATAATATTTTATGACATCGATGAAGAGTCAATCCGAAAAGTGCTTTCCTGCAAAAAAATTGACCGTCTGACCGCTTTCTGGCAATTGCTTGACCAATTAAGCTGCAGCCGTTACGAACTTATCAGCACCCCGGAAAGCCCGAATCACAAAATCAATCAGGACGATCGTATCAATACAGTGATTAAAACCATTCACAAATACTTGGAAATCAATCGTCCGATTACTCTGGCGGCAATGGCGAAAGTTGCCAATATGACCCCCGAAGCATTCAGCAGTTACTTCCACAAAAGTGCGAGAAAAAAATTTATTGATTACCTGATTGAACTCAAATTATCTCGAGCGAAAAATCTACTGCTTCACACCAATTTGCAAATTTGGGATATTGCCGAAAGGTCAAATTTCTCCAATCTGTCTAACTTCAACCGACTTTTTTTGAAACACTACAAAATGTCGCCGCGAGAATTCCGCAAAAAGTGGAAATTCTGACAACTGCCAAAAGTGGAGGCATAGAATTAAAAATTAAGAATGCATCCTCCGTCGCCAAAGGCTATGGAGGACAGGGGAATTATAAATTATTGTAGGTGTCGTGCTTGTGGCACGACTAATAAAATGCTGGATGCTTCGTCGCTTCGCTCCTCTGCATGACGTCAAAATTGATTTTGCAACGACGGCAGAGCAATTCCAAACTCGTCATTCAGAGCGTAGCGAAGAATCCAGAAAAAACAATTAGGCTAATTGGCTGTAAGTTATGGAGTAGTTTTGGTCGTTGAAATTAATTAGGGTTATGGTGTTGCCGTTATAACGTATGGTATCGGGAAGGGTCAAATCCAACTCGGCAACTCCGATAAAATTCAAAGTTAATGTACCATTATAGTAAATAACATCGTTGCC